>NZ_CAWMEB010000256.1:0-530 GCF_963866145.1 Xenorhabdus sp. NBAII XenSa04 | reverse complement strand
AGCGGCGTTGGTGTGTTGCAACCACATCAGCGCCGCGTTAAGTCAGATTATCCAATCAATAGCCTAGCCTGATGCTTGAGAATCAGGGCATCCAGCACTGAAATCACCGAACGTTGTTCTTCCTCATCCATCTGTTTAACCGCCTCAAACTTCAGCTTCAGTTCGTCCTGCGGCTCACGTTCTTCTTCCTCAAATATCAGCCAGTCCGCCGACACATTAAAAGTGACAGCAATCCGCTTGAGAATGTCCAAAGAGGGCTGTGCTTCACCAGACTCGTAGCGGCGAACTTGGGTCAGGTGTATGCCTACACGCTCAGCCATCTGGGGCTGGGTCAGGCTGTGCTGCTTGCGCAGTTGCAGAAAGCGGGTAGAAAAACTCATCCAGTCTGTTCCTTTGTCAATATTGATGAGTTCCATTATCGCCCCCTGTTCTAAATAGACTTGACTAAACAATCTTTATAGAGCATATAATAATATCTATAGAGAGCATTGACAAGGTTTTAAAAGGAACATTTTTATGGCTCGCATCCC
>NZ_CAWMEB010000255.1:0-696 GCF_963866145.1 Xenorhabdus sp. NBAII XenSa04 | reverse complement strand
CCCCACGGACGCCCATTATCTCAATGGGGTGGATTATGAAGATGAAAGAACATCCTGATTTATGGGCTGACTTATTGAACGGCCTTAAAAACTCGTGGCCGCAAATATCCGGCTCTGTTTTAGCTATCGTCATTTGTTACGGACGTCTGGTATATGACGGGGTAGACCGTAAAAACAAATGGATAGAAGGCATTCTGTGCGGGGCGTTGTCATGGGGGATTTCGAGCGGCTTAGAGCTGTTCGGTATACCCAGTAATGCCGCCCCTTTCATTGGTGGGCTGGTGGGCTTTATTGGCGTTGAGAAGATACGTGAGTTTGCTATCCGCACTATCAATAAACGGTTGGGAGGTAAACAGTGACCAGAGGCATTCGCAATAACAACCCCGGCAATATTGATCATAACCCGAAGAATAAGTGGCAAGGTCAATTGCCTCATGATGAAAAGATTGAAAAACGGTTCTGCCGATTTGAATCACCGGAATATGGTATTCGGGCACTGATGAAGTTGCTGTGTAATTACCATAAAGGCGGGCACAACAGCGTCTCTAAAATCATCAACCGCTACGCCCCAAACTCGGAAAATGACACCACTGCCTATATTAACAGTGTTGCCAAGGCACTCAATGTAGACCAGTTCGAAAAGATTGAAGTGAATAAACCGACACTGATTGGACTATCAAAAGCCATTATCCGGCA
>NZ_CAWMEB010000254.1:0-480 GCF_963866145.1 Xenorhabdus sp. NBAII XenSa04 | reverse complement strand
ATTCCCGTCGTAGCCACCATCTTTGCGGGAGTGGCGAAATTGGTAGACGCACCAGATTTAGGTTCTGGCGCCGCAAGGTGTGCGAGTTCAAGTCTCGCCTCCCGCACCATTTTCTTCGTCGGTTATACTTAAATCGAGTTGAACTGGTTTCGTTTCGGGTTTAAGTTTTAGTGTGTTATTTTCAGGTGGGGTATCGCCAAGCGGTAAGGCACCAGGTTTTGATCCTGGCATACCCTGGTTCGAATCCAGGTACCCCAGCCATAATGCTGAAAACAACCATAACTAAAACGTAAAGCACCAAAAATAACGAACTGGTAACAACAAGATTTTAATGAGAATAGTCAGGTGGGGTATCGCCAAGCGGTAAGGCACCAGGTTTTGATCCTGGCATGCCCTGGTTCGAATCCAGGTACCCCAGCCATATTCCTGAATGTTTTCATAAAATTTACGGTTAACGTAAATGGCTACGTAGCTCAGCTG
>NZ_CAWMEB010000253.1:0-1090 GCF_963866145.1 Xenorhabdus sp. NBAII XenSa04 | reverse complement strand
CTAAGACCCCATCGGGCTGATGGGGGGCTTGAATCCCTATGGATACGTCCATAATCCCACCGGTTTTGTTGATCCATACGGGTTAGAAAAGTGTCCACCAGATTTACCTAAAGCGCCAGAACCCGAAACAGTTCCGCTATATAGAGCGGTAAGCCCCAGTGAGTTAAACAATATAAAACAGACAAATGCCTTTAATAGTCCGCCAGGGATTGAAACGAAATATTTTACCACTTCGGGCGAGAAAGCCTCTGAATATGGGAAAAAAGCAGTTTTAGCTTTTCATGATGAGCCGTACACAATTGTAAAAACAGAAATTCCTAAAAATATACTCCTCAGTGACCCTAAATTCTATGCTGAGGTGGATGGAGGTATCCCTGCCTATGTTCTTCCAAATGATCTTTTGGTGAATTTAAAACCTACTATATTAAATTATTCACCATTGCCAAGGAAATAATATGAGAAAAGCTTATGCAACTATAACGCTATTTGAAACCAAATCTGGAGGCAGAAAATCACCCATATTATCATCAAGTTACTATGGATGCCCTCTATTTTTTAAATATCCCAAAGAGCTATCGTCACACGGGTTTGATTGTAGAATGTTAGTGAATGAGCTAGGTGTTGATATATATCCAGGAGAATCTAAAGATAATGTTTCTATTATATTTTTATCTCCAGATGAAGTATTCCCATATTTAACTAAAGGAGTCATGTTTGATATATGGGAAAATGGATATATAGGAAATGGAATAATAACTAAAATAGATATATGAATGTTCTTAATTTGTTAAATTGAAATGCAAAATCAATGAGATAAAGCCGGAAGGATTGCTTCCGGCTTACTTTTTTAGGCTTTATATTCGCTAACCAGCTCTCGCATCCTCAGCTTAATTTCACTAAGCTGGTTTTGCTGGCGCTGGTACTGTTGCTTGATGATGCGGGTGTCGTCGCTGTCAGGAATGAGCACCAGACAGCCGTCCATAATCTTGACGGTGAGTGTCCCACCAATATCGAATCCGGCCTGCTTAAGCCACTGCCCTTTGAGATGTATCGCAGGCGGAGCATTGGCTTTGTCATTTTGCGGCACGTA
>NZ_CAWMEB010000252.1:0-1857 GCF_963866145.1 Xenorhabdus sp. NBAII XenSa04 | reverse complement strand
AGCTGTTCCGTATTGGTTTTCGTGTGTGCTTCCAGCATCGGGGCAAAACCCGTGCCCGCGACGGTGGTGCCCGGCTGGTGTTTCTCTCCGCCGCTGGTGCAGTCTGCCGCCTGGGTACAGGTCCGGATGGCCCGGTCGCCCAGCACGCTGACCACCGCCTCAGCCGCTTCTTGCGCATTGCTGAATTTACGGCAGGCACTGCTCTCACACTTCAGGCCACTGACCGACGACTGGCTCAGTACCGGCAGCTGATTCATCATATTAAAGCCGGCACTGGCTAAATCCCAGGTCGGACGAATGGCATGCGGGCCCTTACCGCCCTGTCGTTGCCCGCCAATCCATGCATGTCCGCTGGCCCCCGTCGCTTTGCTGCCGGCGTTATTCACACGCACCGCATCACCATCGCCACTGTTAACCAGCGTTTTGTATTCCTGCAAAGTAGCCGACTGCGTCCATTTGGTATTCTGCGCAAAATCCATCATTTTATTGGCCATTGCCCGGCAATTGAACTGGGCTTTGTCGAACGCCACATTGGCCTGCAACACGCCATTAGTCAGCATGTCATACAACCCCGGATTGGCCCGCTGGATAATCATCGCCGGCAGACTGGCCACGGCACCGGTGGCCCCCTGAATCACATCCCCTATCAGGTTCTTGAACCCGGCCGTGATCCCGTTCAACTGATTGCTGACGGTGGTTTTCAGGTCAAAATTGCCGCACATTAAATCTGAACGCCAGCCCAGCTCCAACCCGCCAAGTGTGGCAGAGCCACTGCGACGGGCGGGTTCAGATATCACTGAACCGCCCCCCAGGGTATAGAACAGCGTATCGGACACCGCACCGCTGGCCTCTGCCCCATAGCCCAGCGCACTGCGGTTCACCTGCGGTAATGTCAGAAACAACCCCGTAGCGTTAGCCTGCGAAGAAGCGATGACCAGTCCACCGACTATCAGCCATAACGTATTTATTTTCGCCATGATTTATCCCTTTTTCAGATATCCGTACTGCTGAGAAAACGCTGTCCACGCCGCTGACAGCAACTGTAAAGCTGCCACAGGGCAACGCCTGATTGCCATTACTTGCCGCCGTGTGTTCCCCGTCCGGAAATACGGCGCAGGATTGACTTAATGTCGGTGATAACCGCTGCCATTGGTGATTTTTGATGCCAGTATTTTCGATGACCGATTCAGGTGGCCAGTAGCCATCAGTACGCGTGCCTTTCAGTGTCTGATAAACATGGGGTTGCCCTATACGGGTGATGATATCGGCCACCCGCTGTGCGACCACGGCTGACGCCTTGTCACCATCGGTCTGATTGACAAAGCCTGAACGCGGATAAATATTGCCCCACAGAGAGCCGGCCATCTGGCTGCCCAGTTCCCGCTTACCGGGAATAAGGGCTTCCGGGTAGAACGATTCCGGCAAACCAGAGCGCCACGCTACCGAATCCAGCGTACTGAGAAAATAAGGCATCAGGGGTGTGGCGGCACTGCGACACGAATAGCCGGGGATTTGCCCGCCTATCAGGTTAGTCGCCGGATGCCCGATGGCATCGGCATAGTTGAAACGCAGGCTGGTACGCCGTTGCCCGGCAATCTGAACATTGTGGTTACCCCCACCGGCCTTCAGGTGGGATAACGCCCCGGTCACGGTATTTTCCACGCCGCCGGAGAGCCGACTGACCTGTGCCATTTCAGACCACGGATTACCCCCCGGGGGCCTGATAGGTGGACACCACCATTTCGGGGAGATAATGGGTCACCTTAACCGTAATACCGCTCGCTTAAGCAAACTAAGATAAGTCATAATTAGCCTCAGATGATTGTCTGAGGCCGATTTTTATGTCTGAATTTTCTC
>NZ_CAWMEB010000251.1:0-1139 GCF_963866145.1 Xenorhabdus sp. NBAII XenSa04 | reverse complement strand
TCTTAAAAAGAACAAAGCCGGAAGATCTCGGGGATCTTTCCGGCTTATTTTTTTAAATACTACTAAATTTTATATTATTAGGTGGAAAATCATCAGGCAATGATATGCATTTGATCTTTCTTGATAAAATACCCTCTAAAAAATCAGTGAAGTTTTCTTGCCTATATTCAACTTCTGGTGCCCTTGCCGCAATAAGTGCAACATTCCATAAATCACTATTATCTGATGAAGCAACCCAAAATATATAGTCACCGTTATCAGTAACACCGATAGGAAGCAGTCCGTTAATATCAGGATAAAGAATAAACGGATAGTAATCGGGATCAGATTCAACAAGAGAATTAAAATCCTCAATAACCCATTCTTTCTGGCTAAAAAAATTCAAATCCTCATCTTCGCTAAATGGGTTAAAGATCGTGATAAAATCGGCGATTCTGCCTGTACCATACTGAGTGATAAAATCAATATAATCTTTAGGGAAAGAGTGTATATCATCTATCAGTGGCCATTTTTCATCATGACCATTTTCATTTGGATGGATAGGCAAGGGCAATATATTATTTAAACTCTTTATACTCATTATTTACATTCCCGGTGGGTTAAGAACAGTTACATATTCATAGAATCCGCCGGAACCTTCCGCTTTCATTGTAATACCAGCCGGAATTCTGGAAGGTCCCTTATAAATAGGAACAGAACTCATTTCAACAAGTTGCCCTTGTTCTAGGGCTTTTCTTATTCTACCTTCGACTCCGCTCATAAAAGGAGTATTAGCAGGTCGTTGTTGGAGAGTGACGAGGTTCCTAACATCATCACCAGAACCGCCTAATTGTCGACCGAGCAAATGTCCTCTAGCCCTATTAGAACCTTTGCCTGTAATAAACCCTGGTGGTTGTATGTTCGGATTAGCGTGCGTGCCTGTATTAATATGGCTTTTATCTAAGGTGGCGTGAACTCCTGTTGGGCGACCTAAATTATCTAATTCTCCATATTTAATATTTGGACAATCATCACCTGCTAGCCCAAAAGGATCAACCCATCCAGTCGGATTATGCACATACCCGTACGGATTAAACCCGCCCAATAATCCCAACGGATCCGGCGAGATGTACTGCGCGCTCTCCGGCGAGTAATAACGG
>NZ_CAWMEB010000250.1:0-841 GCF_963866145.1 Xenorhabdus sp. NBAII XenSa04 | reverse complement strand
CCCTGATGTCCGCCCGGCCACATCTTATCTCCGATGTGGCGTTTGGCCCCATCACCCAAAGTGAGATTAGCTATGCCCAACAACTGGTGGGCTCTGCCCCCGAAAATACCCTGACGTTGTTTGATCGGGGCTTTCTCTCGGCGGAGTTATTTCAGGCCTGGCAAGGTACCGGCAAAAATACCCATTGGCTCACCCCGATAAAAAGCCAAATGCGTTATGACGTCATTCAGGAATACAGTCCTTATGACAAACTTATCGAGATGCCGGTTTCTCCCCAAGCCCGGCAACGGCATCCTCACCTTGAAAAAACCTGGCGGGCGCGCCTCGTTCTGCTCCCGGAACCGAAGGGCGAAATTAAAGGGGTTATTACCTCAATGGAATGCCCCGTGACGTATCCCCTCAAAGAGCTCCTCACGGTGTACTGGGAACGATGGGAAACCGAAGAAGGCTATGGTGAACTGAAACAAAGGCAACTCAATAATACCGCCCTCCTGAGAAGCCAGACACGGGCAGGTATCTATCAGGAGTTATGGGGCATCCTGATCGCCTACAATCTGGTTCGGCTGGAGATGAGCCGGATGGCAAAGGCCTATCGTGTTGAACCGCTTCGGATCAGCTTTATCAATGCGTTACGACTGATACAGGATGAATTTTTATGGTGTTCAGGCCGCAGCCCCGGCACGATCCCGCAAAAATTAAACGCCCTCAGGGAAAGTGGTAAGCGGCTGATCTTACCTCAAAAGCGAAAACGCCAATCGGTCCCAAGGCAAGTGCTCTGCAAAGCACCGCGTTACCCTTATAAAAAAAGAACCGCTCGTGCTTAAGCGAGCGGTATTACAGC
>NZ_CAWMEB010000249.1:0-395 GCF_963866145.1 Xenorhabdus sp. NBAII XenSa04 | reverse complement strand
GTGCCGGTATTTTCTGTCACTGGTTCTGGCGGCCAATAACCGTCAGAATGTTGACCTTTTAATGCCTGATAAACATGGGGCTGCCCGGCACGGGTGATAATGTCAGCCACCCGTTGCGCCACCACGGCAGATGCCTTGTCATCATCGGTCTGATTGATGAAACCTGAGCGCGGGTAAATATGGCTCCACAGATTGGCGGATATTGGGCTGCCCAGTTCCCGCTGACCGGGAATAAGCGCTTCCGGATAAAACGATTCCGGCAAACCAGTACGCCACGCAATGGTATCGAGCGTACTCAAAAAATATGGTACTAACGGCGTGGCAGCACTGCGGCAGGAATAACCGGGGATTTGTCCGCCAATCAGACTGGTAGCGGGATGCCCAATAGCATCCGC
>NZ_CAWMEB010000248.1:0-377 GCF_963866145.1 Xenorhabdus sp. NBAII XenSa04 | reverse complement strand
ACCGATTCAGGTGGCCAGTAGCCATCAGTACGCGTGCCTTTCAGCGTCTGATAAACATGGGGCTGCCCGGCACGGGTGATGATATCCGCCACCCGCTGTGCCACCACGGCAGACGCCTTGTCATCATCGGTCTGATTGACAAAACCTGAGCGCGGGTAAATAGTGCCCCACAGGTTCGCGGCCATTTGGCTGCCCAGCTCCCGCTGACCGAGGATCAGGGCTTCCGGATAGAACGATTCCGGCAAACCAGTACGCCACGCAACGGTATCGAGTGTACTCAAAAAATAAGGCACTAACGGCGTGGCAGCACTGCGGCAGGAATAACCGGGGATTTGTCCGCCAATCAGACTGGTCGCAGGATGCCCAATAGCATCCGC
>NZ_CAWMEB010000247.1:0-365 GCF_963866145.1 Xenorhabdus sp. NBAII XenSa04 | reverse complement strand
GGATGCCCAATAGCATCCGCGTATTTGAAACGCAAACTGGTACGGCGCTGGCCTGAAATCTGGCTATTATGGTTGCCGCCGCCGGCAGTCAGGTGGGATAACGCACCGGTGACGGCATTTTCCAGTCCGCCGGATAATCGGCTGACCTGTGCCATTTCTGACCACGGATTGCCACCGGGGGCGTGATAAGTGGACACCACCGCTTCAGGGAGATAATGAGTGACTTTGATGGAAGTTTTTACCGTGCAGCCATGCCAGGAACAAAACAGCCAGTAACAAAGGCCGCTGACCCGCCACTGAATACAGGATGGCGAAAGGCTGCTGGCTACAATCTGGGCGGTGTTGAGGGAAGCCTGCGCAAAGGG
>NZ_CAWMEB010000246.1:0-21770 GCF_963866145.1 Xenorhabdus sp. NBAII XenSa04 | reverse complement strand
TGATCGGAACAGCAGTAGAGCGTGGAAGGCTTGAACTTTCCCTCATCCGTTGGTATTACAGTGAATTTATTCTTTTTTATATCTGTGTATTTTAGTGCATTCAAGGACGTTTTAGGCTATTTTTGAATTATCAGCACCCCAAACAGCACCCCCAATTGATATGGAAATCTGGATAGGAGAATATGAAAAATGGCCTACTATAGTATAGAAAAACGCCCGCGCGCAGATGGCACAGTTCGCTATCGCTGCACTGTTGGTGTTAAATCTGGCGGTAAATATATTTACAGAGAAAATCGTACATTCGGAAGACAGTCCTACGCCAAGACATGGGGTGCTCAGCGAGTAGCTGAGCTAGAACAAAACGGAGTTCCCGCTCAAAGTGATACTGAAAATTTAAAATTTGGAGATCTACTGCGTAAATATATTGATGACCAAAATCTAGGAGGGAAAGCAGGAAGGGCTAAAAAATGCGTATTAGGTATACTTCTAAACAGTGAATTAGCGAAATTAACGCTTTCTGAGTTATCAGTTAGCCATGTCATAGAGTACTGTAAACAAAGACTCTCTACAGGCGTTACTCCCTCCACCATTAGTCATGACATTAGTTACCTATCGTCTGTTTTAAAATCAGCTAAACCAGTTTACAACATAGACTATGCAGTAAATCCCGCTCATGAAGCACGTTCTATGTTGACTCAAATGGGGTTAATCGGTAAATCCCAGCGCCGGAGCAGAAGACCCACAGAAGAGGAAATTGATAAACTCATTGAGGGGTTGCGTAAGCGTAGTAGTCATAGGGAAGGAAAAATACCTTATGAAGATATCTTAAATTTCTCAATCTTAAGCTGTATGCGCATAGGCGAGGTCTGTAAAATTAGATGGGATGATGTAGACGAAAAACAAAGATCTGTCGTTGTAAGGGATAGAAAAGATCCCAGAAAGAAAACAGGGAATCACATGTCCGTTCCTTTACTTGGGGATGCCTGGGAAATAGTTCAAAAACAACCAAGAACAAGTGATCTAATATTTCCTTACAACCCCAGGAGCATAACACACGGTTTTCAAAAGGTCCGTAACGCTCTAGGCATTGAAGACCTCCGCTATCACGACCTACGCCGAGAAGGAGCCAGTCGCTTGTTTGAAGCTGGCTTCTCAATTGAAGAAGTTGCGCAGGTAACAGGCCACCGATCACTGAATGTATTATGGCAGGTATACACAGAACTATACCCGCAATCACTGCATGAGAAGTACAACAAGCTGATGCAAAAGAAAGAAGAGTAACTTTTCAGTGCTTATTATGCGAATGATAGCCCCATAACGGGGCTTCTGTTAGTAACTACAAGCTGAATTTATAACCTTCCAGCGCTCTCATCATTGGCTTCATATCCTCCTTATGTATCAGAAGATAACCAGCACGTTGAGCAATTTCCATAAAGTCATTTAAAGTAGAAACATGATGTTTTGACGTCAGTACTTGAGAATAAAGTACCTCGCCGTTTTCCAATTCCATTAATAAACGTCCAGTAAAACCAGAGTAATTATTAGGGATTGGCATTTCTTCTTGCCCCAGAAACTCACCTTCAATCGCTTTAGTTGCCAAGTACCCTATTGCCGAGGGTAATTGTTCACCCGTCAATTCATTTTCACGTAGAAGAGCGCGATCTTGAGTTGTGGTTTTAACTGCTACTGATTCAGATTCTTTCTGGTTAAAGTAAAAATCCTCCATCTTCTCGAAAACATCCCATGCCTTATCAGTATCCAGCATCTTAGCGTGACGGGCTGCACCGCGTTCTGTCCATAAAATTAAGTGACGCACATTTTGGGCGATTTTCACAAAGTTACTTTGAGTAACCTTGCGCTTAAATTCTCTTAATAATGAACCAGTTAGTTTAAAGTAATGTTTCCCTTCGATAAACCGTTCAGCATTTCTGGAATGGTTCACTTTAATATTATTTGCACTCGTTCCATAAACATCAGCTAACAATTCAGTAGTAATAACCGGAACACTGTTGTGCATGATGGCAGTCATATGTTCTACTGAATGAGTATTTTTATTTAATCTATTAAGCTGTATACTTAACATGTTTACTTCCTTTGGCTTGGGGTAAACTGTTTATTGAAGCCCCTGACTATTACCAGTAGTTGGGGGCTTCGCCGTTTTAAAGTAATAATATTTATTACGTTATTGTCACTGTTTGTAAAGATTTCTATAGCAAATTTGGGAAGCGTATCGAAAACTAGACTGTTCGCTCTATTAATGGCAAGTAATCGGTTGCATTAGTTATATAGTGTGATAACTTAGCTAGCTTCCTACCGTCCGTGGTATTTGATCCTTAGTTACTTCAATCACGCTGCCGTTTCCCATTCCATCAAAATAGTCATAGGGGTAAGATTACGCACGGCGCACCTCCACGATTTCGGCATCAACGGTTTCGGTGATGGTTTTGCCATCAGGCATGCAGACACTGCGAATACCTTTGGCGGCTTTTTCTGCGCCTTGTAGGGTTTTATATCTGTTGCGGTACGTGAATGTATTCACTTTGTTTGTGCGGTAATTAGTGACGGTGATGATGATCTTAAACATGGCGCACCTCACGAACGGTAGACATATCGCTACGGTTGGAAGGTATATTGATACCGATATCCCCCGGTTGACGGGAAACGAATATCAGAGAGGGAATGCCTGCCAGTAAACGGGCTTCACCTTCATTCCCCGCCAGCGCGGTGATAAGGCGCACAGGGTGAATATCCACCAGCCGCTGAGTGCCCGATGCAATTAGGAATGTAAATTTGAGGCGAGTTTGGTTATGCTGTGGTGTATCCATAGCGTAAGACTCCTTTACGTTTTTGGTTAGACGCCTCGATAGTGTTGGTAGCACTTCGGGGCGTTGTTGTTTTACATCTGACATAAATGTGTTGTACACTGTCAGACACAAACAACATACACCCTGAGTATTACATATGTCAAACACAAATTTGCCGAGAGGTAATAAACAAATTGCATTCAGAGTTGAGCCACAATTAGAACAAGCTATGAGGGAAGCGATGAAAATTGATGGTGATGAATCTATATCTGCATGGATAAAAAGAATTATCCGTAAAGAGTTGCAATCTCGCGGCATTGAGCAATAACTAACCAAACCTCTTAAAGAGGTGAGGTTATTAAGCTGTTGTAATTCCTCGTAAACCAGATTTGCATTACGGATAACTAATTGATTTATCCGAGACCGTCACTTTGGCCACCCGGAACATTTCAATATTTCCAGCGCCAAACTGAGGACCTCGAATAAATCAATAGGTTACACGTGAATTATTTGTAATTTATTGATTTAACATGATTTTATCAAAGGAGCGGAAATTAAGGGGATCGGGGTAGGAAGTGGGGAATGGTACTTGAATGGAAAACCCGCGCGGGGCGGGTTTATGAATCTTCTTCATCTTTGGATTTGAATATCCTGCCAATAGCAAAAATAGCTGCTATTGCTATCAAATTCCCTGTAATTAATTTTGCAGCGAAACTTAACTCACCTTTAATACCAAAATACACAGCTATACCTAAGATAATAATGCTTAAAACACAAGCCATCCATTGCCCTCTGGTATCTTTTCTTATAACTGCATTGAGTGCTGTTTTTTGAGTTTCGTGTCTAAATTGCTGCTCTTTTTCCGTTAATTCAAGAATCCTCTCTGCCATCCCCGGCAATATAGAATCATACTCTCTAAGCATATCAGGTGGAGGAAGAGGACCCTGAAACAAAGATGTTTTGTGCTGAATAATAGAAACGACTTTAGGATTATCCAAAAGCCTTTCAAGTAACTGAGGATTGGTTTCAACGACGCTCTCTAGCTGCTCCGCTGATAACTCAGTACTGCATCTATCCTCGTTTTGAGTACTGTCACTTACCGGCTTTTGGTTTTCGCTCATTGGCTATCTCGCCGCACCCTACAATAACACCCGTCATATCTCTCGCTATATTGTGAGCGTCATTTCTCAATTTCTGCGCATCATTGCCAGATGTAATAATGCTCCGATAATTAGTTGAAGGCATAATATCCATAACACTACCTATCGCTCTCATATAGCGGCGCATTGTGGCTGTCATGATAACCTCCCATTCAGTCAATTTCATAGTGCCAGAACTGCAACATAGTATTAAGTTTAATTAAATAGCTTTAGCAATACAAGTTACTTGATGCGGTAAAAAAAGAGGGCATATATATCACGTTTAAAGAAGATGACGACACGTTCTAGGCATGTTAGAAGAAGAATTATAACCAATGACTCCATATTGCCATCACTTTGTATTAAATGTTATACATGTGATGAAAGTCGATTTTCAGCCCTCCGTGGCCTGAATTCATTATCAGTGAGTCAATAACCCCAACACTTCCCCACGGCAAGTAAGAGTTTCAGTTACCCAAAATTAACATTACATTAACTAATTATTAACAATAATATTCCCTTTTACCCACCCATCCTCACTTCGGCGGTTCCGGCCATGCGATATCGGGGGCAGTGGAACAATCTACCCGGTTGAGCAGGACGCGGTATTTTTTCCAGGCGACAAGAGCCGCTTTTTCTTCCTTCGTGGCCATGTCGAGGTCAGCGGCGTCCTGTAGTGGCGCAATGGTATTTGCCACCTGTGACATGCGATAACGCTTTTCTGATTCGGCTTGTTGCTGTAGCTCCTCCGGTGTCGGCGGGGGTAACTCAATCAAGGTAGGCAGGCCATCCGCACCGGCCACTATCCGCTTACCGTCTGATTGGCCTTCAAACATTTTTTTGTACAATTCATCGGTGATCGGTTTCACGTCGTCTGGATAAGCACCCTGTTCATCATACGGCCGATAAACAAAACCATTTTCAGAGGCACTATAAAACCAGTCATTATCGAATTTTCGTTTTGTTTTATTGTGTTGAATATTTTTCATTGTTACCTCCCAATTGCCAGCCATGCCACCGGAAAACCATTAACTATGCCATCTTCCCGTTTTGTCGCGGCATAAAACTCGGAATTATTCACCGGATAGCCAAACGCGTTATCTATACGTGCCCCCTGTGAAGTTGAATTAGTGACTAAGACAACAAAGCAAGCTTCGGAAAACATGTGGGGAAAACTGAAGTTCCTGTTACTTTCCGATTCAGACCCCCACTGTATAATCAGTCCTGTCGACTCATCTTTAAACCAGCCTTTACCACTAACGACTCCAGAATTCTTTCGGGCAAACGTGGCGTTCAACCAGTGGCTAAGCCACCCACCCCATGTGTTACCATGAAGATCTCCCCAGGGAGTCAGTATCGCATTCTGTGATGCAGTCCCGGCAATCAATCCTTCATCCGCACTTATTTTTCCCTTTACTGAAGCATTCTTCAGAATGGAAAGATTGCCCTGAGATGCAATATCACCCTGACTCGAAATACTCCCTTGAGCCGCAATATCGCCATTGCGGGTATTGAAATAAATGGAGGTGACATCATTGGGACTATTGTGTGTCGATTTAAAGCCCACGCCGTGCCATGAACGAATTTCTATGTTGTTGCCCTCAAAACTCGCCGCATCACGGTTGCCATCATAAACGCCACCACTCCCTATCGTCAGTGCGGGGGTCATTAATTGCCCAACGGTGACCGCGCCACTGACTGTCCCACCTGTACGTTTATCCAGGGCGTTAGCCGCCAGTTCGACGGTTTTCTCTAAACCGAGGTTGCTCACAAATGCCTTCTTATCCGGGATATCCGCCCCGTTCTGCGCTTTGTCGAGGCGGCGGTTGGCGTTTTGGTTTGCGGTGTTGGCCAAATCATAGGCCGCCTTTACCGCTTTCGGGGTTGCCTGATTACTCACCTCCCGCCCAAGCTGATCGATTTTTTCACTCATCGCCTGAATGGATTGCAGGGACACAATGCGTCCGTTCGGCAGTGTGATATCAACCACCCCATTCTCACTCGACCACTTATCCATGTTCTGGAGGAAATTGATGATGTTGCTGTTAATCGCCACCATATGCCGGACGCCATCGGAAATGGAATCAGGGACGGTCGTCTGAATCTGGTAGGTAGTGTTATCCAGCGTCACCGTGGCTTTATCCGCCAGCACCAGTTCCGTATCGGAGTTCACCGCCTGTATCATATGCAACAAGTTACTGTTGCCGGACTGGATGATGATCACCTGCCCCGGAGCAATACCGTTGAGATTGTCTTTAAACTGCGTGCCCGTACCGCGGACAATAGCCGAGCCGGACACAATAGAAATTGTGCCTTGTGCATAAATCATGGTTTGGTTCCTGAAAAAAGAGAGGGTTAACCTTCTATCATGGTTAAATCGACAATAAAGCCTTCCAACAGCGGCGGTGGGCCGCTCCCTGCGTTGGGATCTACACCTGTACTTCGTTCACCCACAAATTCATAGGAGTAGGCAATTTCAATACGTCCATCACTGTATTTTCCCTTGAAGGTTTCCAGCCAAACGTTATATTCCCATTCTTCATCATAAAACGGCGGATTATTTTCACCGCGAATATGAACAATATTTTTATAATATTCTCTGGACTGCCATTTTATGGGCATGAAGCCATAATGCCGTCCCGGTTCACCCACATGAACAAAAGGCCTGTTTTTATTATTGGGGACGTCGACATAAAAATATTTTACAAATGACAGTAATTTCATGGAGGAAGAAAACATCAGTTCGCCTTTCTCGCTATACACCTCCAGCCCGCTGTTGCCCGAAATTGCCAGTTCCGATACCGGGGCAAAAAAATATTTACCTCCGGCCCCATAAACCAGCGCGCAGTTATAGTATTTTTCATCCCAGCCGGCATTACTTTCATTCTTCTGCGCTTTTCTTAAAAAACCCAGTGACGGGGTTTTATAGGATAATTGCACCAGACCGTTGTCGGTATAAAACTCTAATCCCATCATATTAAATCGCCCAAATGGTCACCCGGTTTTGCATTTCAGCCCATACCCCGGTTTGTCCGCCACCTCTACCCATGTGCTCCCATCGCCAGATGTCATAATCCACGTAATAACTGAACGTGCTGCCAGATACACTGAACTTTGTGAACTCATTACTGATAGCAGAAGTAAGGGTATGACCCCTGCTTCTCATGCGTAAAAAGAAACGGGCCGTCACATTACCCCCTTCACTCAATCCCGGCAAAAACAAGTGCCCTGATTTTTGAAGCGGGATAACGTGAGTCCCTAAAAAACGCGGGATAATATTATTCGTGCTGATAATCACCCGGCCTTTTTCATCGTAAATCTCCAATCCCATCCCCATCACCAAATCCCCATTCTGATACGTAATATTCCATTATTATCAAAGAGCTGCTTGAGATTATTGGTTTCGACCCAATAACCGGAACTCCCGCGCCCGTAACGCACCTCTTCGCCTGTTTTCATATCCAGTCTGAACCCGGTTTTATTATGGGGGTCGAAATTCACGGATCTAATTTCATCCCCCACAACCAGCTTCTGGATCATCGCTTTATCGATTAACGCTTCTCTGAGAAATACCTGCCCGTCTTTAATCATAAAGACCGATTCCAGCTTGTCATCAGCAGGATTCATTACCATAAACTGGTTGGCACTGACCCCGAAGTGAGTTTCCACCTTGCCGTTCTTCACCTCTGCCCCAATCACCATCCCCGCTTTATAAAAATGACCGTTATAATTCACCCCGGCCCCGATATTCTTAATGGCATATCCATTGCCGTCGATATCGAAAACTGCCGTCGCTTTCTCACGAATAATGGCGGACTGATCTTTAAACTGTGCCTGAGTGCGTTGCTCACTTTCCGCCAGGGCTTTGTCCATTTTCGCAATGGCTTTCTGGCTTTCCTGAATGCTGGCCTTGACCTCGGTTCTCACTTCATCTTTAACCACCACAAGGTCCGCCTTCACCTCTTTAAAGGATTCGGCCCATGCTGCCTTCTCATCAGCGAATACCCGGTCAAGCCGCCTGATTTCGGCCTTGTTCTCTCCATCCTTCACGATTAAGTTACGGGCATTCTGATAAATCGCCGTACTGTTAATCAGTTCTGCTTCGGCCTGATAATTCAGTTGCTCCTGCAAGCGTTTACCGGCTTCGGCAGTAAGGAACTGGTCACCCATCGCCTGGGTTATCCAGTTTGTGTCGGTAGAGGACGCCCCCCGAATAAAGTTTGTCCACGGGGATTGATTGCCGGATTTATCCACCAGCCGGGCCCGAAAGTAGAAAGCCACCCCCGCCGCCAGCCCCTGCATCGTGTGTGTTTTTTGCGGGTAGGGAATATCCGCCAGTAACATCACCCCTTCGCCATCGTTGGTCGGACTGTATTGAATCTCTGTTTTCAGCGTATCGTCAGTTTGCAGCGCAAAACCCCAGTTTAACTGGATACCAAAGACAATCGGGGTCGCTCTGAATGCCAGGGGTACAGGCGGGTTTCCCTCTTTCCCCTTCAGATGCGTTTCGGGGGCATTCGCCCAAATACTGGAAATTTCCGCCGCATTAATCGCCCTGACCCGCGCCTGATAACGGCCTGCGTAGATGTTCGGCACTTCAAAACCTTGTGTCGACGTGCGCGGGGCGGATATCCAGTTGCCGTTATCCCGTCGCCATTCCGCTTCATAGGCAATGGCGCTATCTGCGGCATCCCAGGTGACACGCAGTGTGGTGACAGCAATACCCTGATTGACGACAGAATAACTGTTAATCGCGACATTTTTCGGCGGTGGCTGCACGCCGGGCGGAATGACCGAAATGGGGCGTTCGTCTATGCGGGTGCCGGTATCGATGTGATCGTACTTGTCCGGGTTATGCTCTACGGCGGTGATTTCAAAGGAAACACCATCCTCTCCTTCTTTAATACCCGTAACCCGGAATAACTGAACCGCCAAATCGGCCGCATCAATGGCCCAGACGCATTCAGTGGCCGGCATTTCGGAGTAATCGGTACTGACCGTCACCACTTCGCCATTAACCGCCTGAATGGTACGCCCTTCCGCCTTACCGGAGGGCAGATTGAGAATAAGCCGCTCGCCCACTTTAGCCGATGAAACCCGGTCTAACGTGATATTGCGCCCCTCAGCGGCACTAATACGCCCACCGAGGACACGCCCGGACAGCATCTCATCCGCCACGCCAATGATGTAACCCGGTAAGGGGATTTTGCCATCCAGTCCCACGGTAAAGGTCACCATCCGGTCATATTCGTTAGTGTGTAACACCCACTTACCGCGCCGGATAGCTTCACTCTGACGGGTACAACCAATGGCCGTCACATCCGCCTGTCTGACCCCGAAGCGGCGTATCAACCGGTTTTCGAAAACGGGTTCGACGGCGTCCTGATACCCGTTCTGCGGATCGGACCAGCTCACCATCGCTGTAGAATAGTGGGTTTTCTCACTGGCACTGGCGTAAGTAAATTTACCGTCCTTCACATTGGCACGGGTATAGAGGTAATCCATATCCCGGGGCATATCCGCCAGTACATTCATATTATTGTTGGCCCAGAATGTCATACCCCGGAAAATACCGGCAATATCCCGCAAAACAGTCCAGGCATCTTCCTGAGACTGAATATAGACGTTACAGGTAAACCGGGGTTCGGTGCCGCCTTTGCCATCCGGTACGGGATGGTCGCAATACTGGGCGATACGGTACAGGTCCCATTTTGCCAGACGCAAATTTTCCGCTTTAACCCGGGTGCCGATACTGAACCGGTCATTGATCATCAAATCATACAGCACCCAGGCAGGGTTATCTGTCCAGGCCCATTTGAACTCACCTTGCCACACCCCGGAATAAGTGCGGCCGTCCGGGTCGTAGTTGTCCGGCACCCGGATCACCCGCATTTTCGGTTCACAGGAAATCTGCGGGATATTGCGAAACTGTTTGGCGTCGAACTGGACGAATAACAGGGCGGTTTCGGGGTAACTCAATTTGGCATCAATAATTTCTGTGATGGCCTCCACCATCATCGCGTCAGCAATCCGGTTACTGTTCTGTTTTGGGGTCAGACGGCGTACCCGTACCTGCCAGCCGGAATGCGCCTGGGGTAAATCCACACGGTGAGATCGTTCATATTTGGTGGTTGTCTTGCCCGCTACCGCTGTGTTCAGGATCTCCCGGTATGCCCCGCCATCCGTTGCCACTTCAATCACATAACTGATGCGATACCCGACTGTATCCCCGTTATCTTGCTGTGTTTGCAACTGAGGCCACGATAAACGGATACGGACGGCCGATAACTGCGTATTGGTGACCGATCTGACCCATGACTCGACTAACTCTGTCCCCACGGTCAGGTCATTTTCTACGGCGGGCATACCGGGAATATAATCCTGATACGGTGTACCGGGGCGAAATTCCCACTTCACGCCTTCGAAGTTGGCCTGACCATTCGGGCCAATAATCGGTGTGTTATCCAGAAAGATATTGGTGCCATCCAGCCCGCCCGCAAATTCCCCTTCACCCAGAGCCAGGATAATTTTTGCATAGGACGTGGATTGTAAAGAATCCGGGGATTCAACCGGCGTGCGTGGACTGCGACTGCCGCCTTTACTGCCCTGAATCAGATGATTACCCATAATTCACCTACAAAGAAAGCCGCAGGCGCGGCAAGACTCAATAAAAATAAATGGCGTTATTGCTGATCTTCGGCATAGATACCTGCTGAGATAATGGCCCCACCGATGCGGCGCCGGCCATATCCCACGGGAACGGGATTGCCCTGTGCAATGGAGTTCACCGGGCCACCAAAGGCATAAGAGGGCTTGTTGTCGGGATCTTCCCGGCGTGCCAGTCCGCCCGGCATCGGTGAAAGCATCTGCACCACGCCCCCCAGCATCATCGACACACCGGACATCACTAAGGGCACTCCCCACGCGGTGGCCCACATAAACGCCCCCGCGGCGACCATCACCGCACCGAGAATGGTCTGAAAAATCCCGGCCTTTTTACTGCCGATAATCACCGGAGCAATGCGAATAGCCTCCTCCCCGGAAAAGGCCAGTTCCTCCCGGCTGATATTGCGTTTTCCGCTGAACACGGCAAAGGTCAGTCCGCGCGCTTTGGCCGTCAGCAAAAACTGCTCAAAGCCGTCAATTAATACCGACAGCGCCCGGATCGCTTCCTGCGGTGATGAGACAGCCAGCCGGTGCTCCCGTCCGAACAAGGCACCGAGCACGCCGTATAACCGTATCACTCGCAATGTATTCATGAAATTACTCCTGATATCTGACTATTTTCACCGTACGTTCCTGCCAGTACCCGCTATAAGACACGCGGTGACTGAGTTGTCCGTACAGATGGTGTAACATGAGGCCGTCACCGAGGTAAATGCCGGCATGGTTAGGCTCACTGGCCTGCACCTGCATCATGATCACATCCCCGGCCTGCAATTCACCGCTGCACTCCACAAACCCCGCCGAAACATAGTGTTTCATATACAGATTTTCGCCCCGGTTCCACCAGCCATCCGTGCGGGCAAAATCCGGCAGCTCAATATTACGTTCCAGCCGATACCAGTCACGCACGATGGCGTAACAGTCCCAGATACCATGTACAAACGGGCGGCCAAGTAAAGGCTTTACCCCCTCAGTCGGCATAATGGTACGGATATCTCCCTCCGGCCATGAAACAATGACCCACGGGGTTTGTGACAGGTCACACTGAGCAATGTCTAACTGGCTGGGTTGGGTTGTCGCATCGGGGTGACTGTGGACAATCGCAACAATCGTTCCGGCTTCTTCGGCCTTGACATAATCGTCGGGGTGAATGCTGAATTGCTCAGTGGGTGACGGGGCGATATTGCGACAGGGAATATACTGTTGCTTTCGGCCATTCTGAATCACCAGTCCGCAGCATTCATTGGGGTATTCGGCCTGCGCGTGATCCATGATGGATTCGTTGACGTGTGGGCGCATATAGACTCCATAACAAAAAATCCCGTCAAAGCGGGATGTTATGATTCATTCATTGACATATGGCTATATTCAGAAAGGATTGTCGTATTTTTCTGCTAACTTCTTAAGTATTGGTTCATCTTTAGTGAGTAATTCTGTAGGGTAATATTCATAGCTTACCCACAATACATAAGGTGTACGTTCTCCCTTATTAAGCCTTAATTTAATCGCCATTTGATTGTATTCGTAGTCCTTGACTAACTCATGATTATTCTGTTCATCAAGAACAGGCTTGCCATACTTATTATTTAGACTTGATGCAATGAGATTAAATTTCTCTTTTAAATTATCGTAATTTTTACCAGAATCGCTTATATCGAAACTAATAGACCTCAACCCTCTATTAAGAGGGAAAAAATCTAAAAAATACTCACCGTCATATTTGGGTTCTATAGGTACTGATTTTGTTCTTATGGTATGCACTAATTTATCTTGATACTCATCAAATTTTTTGAGATTTAGCTTTCTAACTTCATCAATAGTCATGCCCCACCTTAACCCAAAGGGTGCTTGTGGCTCATCTTTTGCCTGTCCAAACGCCAATTGATTCATGACGAAAAACGTCAGGATAATCAAAATAATTTTTTTCATCATAAGCTCTCTCACTTGTTAGTAAAATTGCAACAATGAAGAAAATTGAATCAATAATCAAGAATTGACTATAAGAATATCCTATCTGTCAAAATTTGCATTATTACCGCCTCAACAACGCCGAACCCGGAAATCCGCCAAAAGGCAATTGAGCCGCTTCACCGTATCGGGCCTTGCAGTCACTCATCAACCCCCCGCACGCATCTTTTGCCGGGTCATCAGTCGGGTTACCCTCCTCATCAAAATATCGCGTTCCCGTATAGTTACAAGGTGATTTGCGGTATAACCCGCGCATACACCATGTACAAAGACTGTGGATTTGACGGGTAGGGATTTGTATACCCTGTAAGTCAGCCGGTGACGATAAGGCAAACTGAATGCTTTCGTTATCTTCATGGGTCTTACTGTCGATATAGAAAACATCGATTTTTTCCTGTGTCGGATCGGCTTGCGGGTTGCCTTCTGGAAAGTTTCTCGCATCCAGATAATGCGCAAAGGTCATACGAATAGTGACACGCGCCTGCACCATGTTCTGATAAGCCAGACACAGGGCGCTGATAGTCCCATCCAGATTGGCCACACTCAGGGTCGGTGACACCGCCCTGCCGTCACTGAGCGTTTCCAGCCCCTTAATTTCAACAGGCCACGGTTTGTATTCCACACCCTGCCACCAGATCGGTTTAGCCGTCAGGCTATCCGGGCTTTCCAGTTCCGCTTCGGTGTAAGCGACAGGGTGACTGTGAAAATGCAGTTCTGGCCCGCCAAAGGCCGAGCCATCTACCGTATACAATAAGATTTTGCTCCCCGGCTCAAGGCGCTGGAGTGTCGCAGTGATCGTCATGATAAAACCTCTTACGGGTGATAGATGCGGGTAAATGTCACAGAGAGAGTGAAATATGCCCCGCTGGCCTGTATCGTAAATTTTCCGGCTTGATATAACCCCATCTCAGATAACGGATTGCGCCACTTAAATGAGCGCCATCCCTGGTGCTCGCGTAGAAAAGCCATCACGGGTGCTATTTCAGATAACGTCCCCACAAAGGACAAAGGCCAGCTTTCGCGCTGTGAATTAATGCCATCTCCTGAAGTTTGTTTATATCCGTCACCAAACTGGACAGCGCGCACAACAGGCTCAAATTCCCCGACAGCACCGACCCTCGCGGGAAAATCAAATGTTTTTATCACCTTCTGCCTCCTTTGATAGCCACGCTTAATTCGCCTCCCTGCCCCAGACTTTTATGCAGCAATAATTTGAATCGCTGATCAACAAACTTCGCAATATCCTGACCCGCAGATTCGAATCCACCGGTTGTTTTCACTTCGTGGCTTCCGTCAGAATTGACGACGATATTGACATTATTGGTTGTCTGATTGCCTGTGCCGCCCATCGCCTGAACACCCAATTTTCCATCTGAGCCCCGTTTTAATGGCAAAATCGCTTCCGGTCCTGCCTCCCCCATCAATCCGCCCCCTTTGGCAAATCTAAACAGGGTCGGGCTGCTGACAATCTGCCCGCTGTACTGACTCAAGTCTGTGGATTGATAAATGCCGCCTTTCGCATTCAGGATCGGACTTTTCCAGACATCAGGCATGATTGTCGTGCCTGTGCCAATAGGTGATAAGCCGCCCCCTGCTGAGGCCAGAGAACTGGCCCCCATATTCGCCATACTGCCGCCTGAACCGCCAAAGAAACCAGAAAGTGCCTTCGTTATCAGTGCCTGCATGGCAATACGCATCAGATCCTGGATGATAGACTGCGCCAATGATGCCGATAATTCCTTCATGGATTCAGAAAATGACTTTGTCCCCATCAGCATGCCGGTTAAGGCGTTACCCGTCCGTTGTTCAACAGCATCCAACAGGTTCATTTGCATTTTCTGAAAACTTCCCTGCGCACCATACAGTTCTTTGGCTGCCGAAAATTGCGCGTCTTTAGAACGTGTACCGGCTGCGGCCACCAATTGCTCATAGCGTTCTTTTTTAATGATGCCATTCTGGTAATAAGCATCGTATAAAGCCGTTTGTTCAGTAAGCTGGTTTCTAAGCTGAGCGAGGGGGTCAACCTCACCGGCCATATCCAGACGCGGGGCGGCGAGCTGTCTGGCCTGCTCCGCCAGTTTATCTTTGACAAAAGTTTGATACAGGGTTTTGCTGGCTGATAAATACGCCTGCTCTGACAGCAATCGTTCGGCATACAGGGCCTTAAGCTCTGCACTGGCTTCTTTTTCCTGACGGATAAGGGCTTTTACCGGGGTATATTTTTCCGTCAGTTCCCTCCGTTGCTTTTGGTGGTTTTCGGCATTGAGGGTGCTTAGCCGCAAAATTTCATTTTGGGAAACTAAACCGGATTTACTGACCTCATTCAGCTTTCGCTGAACTTCTTGTTCACCCAGGATAATACGTCCTAAACTTGTCGTGTGTGCCCTTTCTATTTCCAGACGTAACTGACGATACTGATTCAGGGTTTGCTTTCCTTTGCTGTCACTTTTATCGCTATCGTTCTTGTCCTTTCCTTCGCCCTTCCAGGGGTTAAAGTCATTTGCAGGGGGTGGGGTGGGTTCTGGAGGCTTAACGTCAAATTTACCTGTCGATAACGTTGAGCGGATATTCCTATCTCTTGCAGTTTTCCCTTCTAATCCTTTCAGTATGTCTTCTCGTCGGCTAAGTAGCTCCCTTCCTTTCTTTTCGACCTCTTTAGGATCTTCAAAAAGAAAACTTAACGCACCTTTTTGACGATTTTTCAATCTACCAATCCTAGTTTGGGAATACCTTTCCAGTTGGCTATCAACCTGTTTTAATTCCTCTTTAAGGTTGTTTATATCATCGTTATTCCTATCAAGCTCCACTTCCAGCTTAATTTTAGAAAGGCGTTGCAGTTCCGCAACAGTCTCAATCGTTTCATCTTTTAACCTCCTTAGCCCTTCCCTCGCCTGGACGCTGTGGTTATATAATCCATACAGGGCTGACCCTGCCAAAACCGCCGCACCTGTCCACCCCCCCATTAACGCCAGGGCGCCCCGTGCCATATTTACCGATGTCGAAAGCGCACGATAAGAAAAAGAGAGGCGGCGATTGGCCAGTTCCAGTTGTCGCGTCGCTCTTTCCTTTTGTCTAAGCGCCTCTGTTTCCTGCCGATAGAGCGCCTTTGACTCTTTGGCATAATTGACGAAGAGGCCATGTTGAGCATTGATCCCTCTCATTCTTTCAATATGTTCACCCTGACGCTGGGTCAATTGAATCGTCGCGTTAGCCTGTTCGATAGTACGCCTTGCGGTTTCTGCTTTCTGTCTGGCCGTATCACGAGCGGCTTTTTCCGTGGCTCTCCACGCACTGACATTTTCGCGTAACCCTGCCGTCATTTTTACTGCCATCACTGGGAGCAGGGTGTGCAAGGCAACTCTGGCCACCAGATTAAAGTTTTCTGACAGTGCGTTAATAGCCGTGGTTGCACTCTGAACCCCGGTTCGAAGCGGGCCATCCGCACTTTGACCGGCTTTAATTGCCAGCCCTTCAAACGCACTGTTTAATACGTCCAGATCCGAACTCAGGTTGTTCGCCCGGGCGCCCGCCTGCTCATAGGCGACTTGCGTCCCCGTCAATGACTGCCGGAGTTCGTCTAATTTTCCCCGGCCTTTCACTAAGTTGGAAGCAACACTGATACTCGCCCACCCAAACAGTTTGGTCGCCTCCGTGGTAGACAAATTCTTTTTAGCCAGATAGTCCAGCGCGGCAGACAATCCCACCACAGACGGTTTCAGTTTTTTATCCGTTGAAGTCTCTAGGGCCAGGATCATATTTCGGATAGCCGTACCCGCTTCGGCGCCTTTTATTCCCCGTTCGGCCAGAATTTGAATGACCGCATTCAGCTCTTCAAAACTGATCCCGGCCTGTGCGGCCATCGTCCCGCCGTTTTTAATCGCCTGCGCCGTTTCATTGATTTCGGAAGCCCCGTATTTCGCCCCGGCTGCCAGGACATTGATAAACCGGTCGGCCTGCTCCGCACTGGCCCCGAACTGGTTTAATGAGAGTGCCAGTGCTTTTGTCGCTTCCGGTAAATCAATCCCGGAGGCCTGCGCTAACGTCACCGCTTTTTGTGTTGCCAGCGTCAATCCTTCAGTACTTTTCAGCAGTTCCGGTTTGGCGGAAGCCATTAATTTAAACGCTTCGGTAATTCGGACGGCCCCAAATTCCGTGGTGCGCCCCAACCGCTGCGCATTAGCATCCAGCTGTTTTAATTGATCTCCCGTGGCCCCGGTAATGGCAGACAAATCGGATAAAGCCTGTCCATACTTACGGGTGGCGATCAGAATCGCCCCCAATGAAAAACCCGTGCCGGACAATACCATCAACTGACCGGAAACGGATTTAATTTGTTTACCCAGAGACTGATAAGCCGATTCCGCCTTTCTCGCGCTTGATTTGGCCTTGCCGGCGAATTTTTCCGATTCCCGTCCGGCGTGGCGGTACGCTTCGGTAATTTGTGACTTAAATGACGTGGCATTGACCAGTAAGCCTACGGTGAGTGTGGATAAATTTGCCATAACTTAGCCTAATAATTTCATGACCGCATCACACTGTGCCTGTACCGTATCACGGGATTTCGGTACGGAGGCGACAGGCGTTTTAGCGGGCTGTTTGTGCTTTTTCAGCCGATAATACGCCTGCCACTCGTTCAGGGTGGATGCAGGCAAAGACAGGATGCGATAGGGATCGATTTCGCCGAGTTGCTCTGCAAGGGTAAAGGCAAAATGCAACAGCGGCGACTGAATTAGTTTTTTTCGGCGTCCTCCAGCGTGCCGATAGCATGGCGTTTCACAATATTGACAGCCGCGATAATCGTGGCATTATCGTGGATCTCCATCAGTTCATCCGCTGTGGGCAAATCGGCCTTGTCGAGGGGTTTTCCTTTGTCATTCACCAGACAATCCAGCACCATCTGGATATTGAGCCGTGAGGCTTCCCAGGCGTTTTCGTCGTGAAGTTTTTCTACCGCTTCCTCCAGACCTATCAGTTCAGACGCGGTCATTCGGCGCAAATTGACTTTAGTACCAAAAAGTTCGACTTCCTTCACGTGAGGACGCGGGGTTAATAATGCTGCTTTCAGGCCTTTCATTGGGTGACTCCTGTTTTCGTGGTGGCGATACCCCAGACGAGGTTATTCTGTTTGCCTTTGACGGTGATTTGAATGACTTCACTCGCCGGGGCGTTAATGTCGTTCATTTCCCAGCCGGAAAGCGCCAGTACCATCGTGGCGGTACGTTTGTTCGGCAGGGCAATGTAAAACTGGACGGTTTCACGATGCTGAGCGGCGTTCAGGAACGCGGTAAAATCGGCGTTTTCGGGGTCATCAATAAACCCCAATGACTTTTCGGGTCCCTCCGGCATATCCGAAATAAATTGTTTATTGGTATCAATCAGAGTGGTGCAGTCGATAAAACTGCCCGTGAGTCCTGTTGCGCCCAATGCTTTACAGTTAATTAACTGTTTCATGTTTTCCACGCTGTCGCCGGGTTTGCCGAACTTTACGACCGTGCCCGCGGGCAATACAGCGTATTCAGGTGACGATGTTGTCATGGTGATTTACTCCCGTCAGGGTTATTTACTGTAGACAGACAATGCTGCGCGAATTTCCTGTGCAAGCACGCTTAAAACAGCCGTTTTGTTGTAGTCCAGCGCCGGACGGATAAACGGGCGAGGCACTTGCTTGATGGTGCCCATTTCCTGTGCCAGGGCTTTCATGCGATGGGGCTGAGTGGGGCCAACAATAATCATGACCCCGCCTGGATACTTCTTTGATTTTGTTGCGCGGATTTTGATATCGTCCCGCATGTGGGGACCCTCACTTTTCTTGTCATACCCGGCATGGGCGATCATATCTTCCTGCACAATTTGCATCGCTTCTTTGCCCGCGGCTCTTAATATCCGGGTCTGCAATTCGGTGTCCAGCGCCTGTAATCGACGTCCCAATGCCTCCAGACCGGAAAGGTCAGTACTAATCATCGGTGTCCTCCGCAAAGAAGATAATAAAGTCACGCGTGATACGGTAACGCTTGCGGTTTTCCGTCAACTCTTCCGACGCCTGAGACAAGGGGCCACGTGAAACGGTCTGTACGGCAGTACGCCCAATCAGTCCATGCTGTACCGATTCCCAGGCAGAACGGATAACGCGCTCCAGTTTCAGCGCCCGGGTATAGTCATGTAAAATGAGGCTGATTTGAAAACGGGCTTCAATGAGTCGTGTCGGGGCCAGTCCGGTATTGAATTTCGGGTCACTGATCCGCTGATAGGTTACCCCCTCTAATACACTGGACGGCAATATCAGTGGGTAAACAGGCAACTGGGTTAACCGCGCTAAATCAGTTTTGATATCAGACTCTATCATGACGTACATCCGCTTCTGTGGTAATAAGAGTGCGGTCGGCACGATTGCGATCTACCGCGCGAACCGTAAACAGCCGACCTTGATGTTCAATCAGCCAATGGGGTTCAATGTCCTTTCTTGGCCTCACAGTAAACTGCTGCATTTCAATGACCTGTTGCTGATCGGCGGTGCGAATTTTGCGGTTAGACATCGCCTCGGCTTTGGCCCAGACCGTGGTAACATATTCGGCGGTGATGGTTTCTGATCCCAGTTCATCCCGTGTGATAACAGGGCGAAAGAGTTTGATACGTTTGTTGATTTCATTCACCAACATCCTGTCCTCCTATACGGGTTTTATCCGGTAATCGTCCAGCAAGTCCCGGAAGCCCGGTGGTAACCGTTTCGGATCGCGGGTTTCATACCAGAACCCGACCGCCAGCATCAGGGCCAGCTTTATCAATGGGGAAAGAACCAGCCCCTCCGGGTCTGATTCAGGCACAGCCTCTTCGTAAAAATTGCGGTTCAGGTAATTAATGGCCTTTTCTCTGGCCGCTTCAAGATAAGCCTGCAACAAGGCATCTTCCTCATCAGAATCAAGCCGGCACTGTAACCGCAGTTCTTCAATCGTCGGTAATTGCATCAGGGTCTCCTGATAACAGGGCGGCACGCAGGCCGCCAGGGGATTAAGCCTTACCCTCTGCCATTTTCAGCAGTTTCACCGCGTGGCTGTCCACCAGCATTGAGCCAACGCGCTTGGTGGTATAGAACTGCACAAACGGTTTATGGGTGTACGGATCGCGCAACATGCGAACACCGAGGCGGTCCAGAATGGTGTAGCAGCGTTTGAAGTTGCCGAAAGCGACCGGTATCGCCCCGGCGCCCAAATCCGCAAACTGCTCATTCTCGGCAATACCGTAGCCGAGCAAGGCGGAAGGCTGGCCCAACTGCAAGCCCGGCTGCCACAGGTAGTTGCCCTGACTGTCTTTCAGGGTACGCACCTTAAACAACAGGTTGTTGTTCATCATGAATTTCGCGCCGGTGCGGTACGGTTTGCGCAGGGTGTAGATCAGTTGCAGGATGTCGTCCGCCGTGACCTCGGCCGTTTTTTTCAGCAGCAGGTGTTGCAGGGTGCCCCACTCGCGATCTTTGTCCGCCTTGTCATCTGAACCAAAAGCCAGTAACCCTTTGGGTTTCTTGCTGCCGTCACCGTGGGTAAATGCCGCCTCTTCCTTCTCCGCAAATTCCTGTGTCAGTTCCGATGAGATAAAGGCTTCCACATCGAAAAAGGCATCATCCAGCATACGCTGAGTGGCGGCCGGGTTGCCGTAAATTTCTCCCCAGACAGGCTCAATGACGCCGAGCTGGGAAGTCGCGGTTTCCTCGCGCTTGTCGGTTTCCCCCACCCAGCCGCTGGTTGTCCCGCCCCGGTTGACCAGCTTCTTATAGTCCGGGCTCCCCAGTGCGATCACCTCGCATTCCTGACGCATCACAACCTGGTCTTTCAGCGCGTTGATAATGTTGCGGTCCAGTTCTTCCGGGACTGCATGACCGCCATCGGGATCTGTGGTGGTCTGCATGGCCTTTTGTTCCAGTTCGGCCAGTCCGTCTTCCTTGCCCTTGCGGATAAACTGGATAAACGCGGTCTTGTGTTCACTCACGGCCGGACTGTGATGGCCCCCTGCCGGGCGTTTCAGTCCCGCCAGCTCTTCTTCAAGGGCCGTTTTCAACGTATCCAGCTCGCTGAGTTTGCCGTTCAGGGTGTCCACCTGTTCCGCCAGTTTGCCTTTCTGGGCCTCAATCGCCTCAATGCGCTGATCGTTCTTCTGTCTGAACTCATCAAAACGCTGCTGGATTTCCTGCGCGACCTGTTGTACGTCTTTCACTTCAATAGGCATAAAAAACTCCGGTTAATTAAAATGTAATGTTTTCAGTGCATTCAATGCAGACACGGTTTCCGCGTCACGCGGCGACAGTGCCCGGTAGCCCTCAGCCATAAACGCCTTAGCCTGAGAGCGAGAGAGTCCAACGTCGCGCAGGACCCGTTCAATACTTTTCGGGGCAGGAATATCGCCCCGGGCAAAAGCGGATTTGACTTCGCTGACCCGGGCTTCATCGTTGGACGGAAAGGTGACCAGACTCACTTCCCATAAATCCAGCTCTTTCAGTAAAAAAGCCTCGCGGATCCGGTCATACTCCCAGTCTTTCAGCAGATAACCGATAGACAGTCCCGACAGGGAACCGGCTTTCATATGCGCGTGGGCGCGTTTTGCCAGCGGGTCATCCTCAATCAGCAACCGCCCTTTGAGATACAGCCCGGTCTCGTCTTCTTTCATCTCGGTATAGATACCGATGGGTTCATCCATCCGGTGCTGCCAGAGCAACGCGGGCAGGCGGCCTTTTTCATTCCATTGCCTTAAGGTGTTCGCAAAGGCACCGGGCAGGACAATATCGTCATAGGTGTCTTTCACCCCGAACACCGAACCGTAGCCCTCGAACTCGCCGGCGTCGCTGACCGATTTGATTTTCAGGGGCACGTCAAGCCGTTGTTTCGTCATCATCGGCATTGGGTTTATCCTCCGTTTGGGGTTTCTGGGTGGTATTTTCCGGTTTGGTCGTCATGTTCATGGGCGTCAGGTAAATATCGCCCCCTTCTCGCGGGTTGAGTTCTTCCAGCTCGCGGCATTCATTCGGCGAGTAAATCCCCCAGTTAATCCCCGTGGCGTAGGCCTCGAAACGGGATTTCATGTCACCGCGTAACAGGGCACCTGTATTGAATTTGGCGTAAAACCGCCCTTGCTTGTTGCTTCTGACTAACCCGGCATTAATCCGCTGTTCAATGCGGGTGAGGTACGGCACCAGCGAGTAATTAAT
>NZ_CAWMEB010000245.1:0-996 GCF_963866145.1 Xenorhabdus sp. NBAII XenSa04 | reverse complement strand
AGGTCGTCATAGCGATCATAGTGTTTAGTGGGTTCGGGCAAGACGGTATTGAACAGGTGTCTTATAAATAGCCATAAGACATCATATGTGCTAATGTGGGTTTGTGGGAAACCGATGAGGAATGAACTATGAGTCGCTTAACTATTGATATAACCGATCAGCAACACAAGAGTTTGAAAGCATTGGCAGCCTTGCAAGGCAAGACAATCAAGCAATATACGCTTGAACGATTGTTCCCTGACATGACTAATAATGATCAGGCATGGCAAGAGTTAAAAGCCTTGTTGAATACACGGATCAATGAAGGGATAGAAGGCAAGGTGTCCGGAAAAAGTATCGACGAAATCCTTAATGAAGAACTGGCTGAGAACGGGCGCGATTAATGGACTATGTACTGACGGAAGCTGCAGAAGCTGATTTGCGCTCAATTATTAGTTATACACGTAAACAATGGGGTAATGTGCAGGCGCGCCGCTACGTTACTACCCTTAAGAAAGGTATTGAACGTCTCGCGTGCGGAAAAGGATCTTTCAAGGACATGAGCGAACTTTTCCCAGCATTGCGCATGGCGCGTTGTGAACATCATTATGTGTTTTGTTTGCCACGTGACGGTGCTCCGGCATTAATTGTGGCCATTTTTCATGAGAAGATGGATTTATTGACACGCCTTACTGATAGGCTTTTGTAATTTTGTTGTTTTTTCAGTCGCTATCAAACTCAAATTAAGTGGGACGGATTTGGGACAGGTATCGAAAGGCAACCGCCCGTAACTGCGGGTAACTTTCGGTAAGGTGGGACGTGTGAGCACTGATAAATGCGGTAATTGCTTGATTTATAAAGTTGGCTTACTCTCTTCTAAGCCGTAGGTCACAGGTTCGAATCCTGTAGGGGTACCATCCATTCATATCGTAACGTCTTCCGAAGTCTACAAAATCCCAATAAATACGCAGTGTTGGCCTTTTTCCGTTCTCCTTTGGTCTAGTAAGGTATGTTGAA
>NZ_CAWMEB010000244.1:0-307 GCF_963866145.1 Xenorhabdus sp. NBAII XenSa04 | reverse complement strand
GCCACAAACTGCCCCTGTAAAGCTCGCGGGTCGAGGGTGAGAGTGCGTTTGGCCGTATTGCGCAGTTTCAGCGCGATGACCGTGTGAGGGTGTAATCGCCAGCCTGCCAGCGGCGTAATCGCAATCGGCTCTGACGGGTAAAGCGTCGTGATGGACGGGGGCAGATGCAGATTCACCGGCTGGATGCCGGCCACCGGCTCGACGGTACGCAACGGGGCATACAGTTGCTGCGCGGCATAACGGGTTAAGGCGACCGGAACGGGCACCAATAATTTGGTGTTGTTCAACTGTTGCGATTTATCAGTCG
>NZ_CAWMEB010000243.1:0-307 GCF_963866145.1 Xenorhabdus sp. NBAII XenSa04 | reverse complement strand
GCCACAAACTGCCCCTGTAAGGCTCGTGGGTTGAGGGTGATTTTTCGTTGGGTGGGATTGCGCAGCTTCAGTGCCACGACAGTGTGATTGTGCAGTCTCCAGCCTGCCAGCGGCGTAATCGCAATCGGCTCTGACGGGTAAAGCGTCGTGATGGACGAGGACAAATGCAGATTCACTGGCTGGATGCCGGCCACCGGCTCGACGGTACGCAACGGGGCATAAAGCTGCTGCGCGGCATAACGGGTTAAGGCGACCGGAACGGGCACCAATAATTTGGCGTTGTTCTGCTGTTGCGATTTATCAGTCG
>NZ_CAWMEB010000242.1:0-776 GCF_963866145.1 Xenorhabdus sp. NBAII XenSa04 | reverse complement strand
GTTCGCCAGTAGTTCATGGCTTGTTTGAGATCGGGCTTATCAATCAATCTACCGCCGCGTTGTTCTGCAACAGCAATGGCTTGCCCGACAGCCTCTTTTACCGCAGTAACATCCAGTACACGGGTTTGTCTTGGTCGGCCGCCTTTTGTACCGAAAACAACATGCAGTTTCGGCTCTGGCTGTTCTAATTGTTTGCGCCAGCTTTTCAATGACGCACTGCATTGCACCGCTTCCTGAGAACGTAATCCCAACAATCGGGCTAGTTTCAGTGTGACGGCAAATCCGACATCACGTTCAAGGGCTTTTTGATAAATAAACTGAAACGTGGCATCAGGGATTGCTTGTTTCGTTCCGGCGCGGCTGGTTCCACTTAACCCTAATGCCTGATTACTCAGTCTTGGAGAAGTTTCCAGTTTTTCCCAGCCAGCCATGCGGAAGATATTACGCAGTGCGGACATTTCATTTTGTACTGTGCGCTTGGTGACCCCCTGAGATAAACGGGCATCAACGTAATGCTCTACATGTTTGGTTTTCAGATTATTGAGGCTTTTAATCTGAATATTCAGGCTCAATAACAAAGCACCCAAACGCCCGGCGATCCGAATGCGATCATGACAGGTTTTATGACTACCACCACCTTGTCGGGCAAAAAACTTTAATTCTTTAATCAATCGACTCATCTCATTTTCCCTATCGATACCCAACGATATGCGATCTCTGGCGCGCGTCAGTGCGGCAAAACAGAAAACACCGGTTTTGCCCTTGACGAATATCTG
>NZ_CAWMEB010000241.1:0-692 GCF_963866145.1 Xenorhabdus sp. NBAII XenSa04 | reverse complement strand
AACAGATCACTGGCGTATTCCAGTTCACCGGTTAACCCGTTTTCGGTGTCACTGAGTGACAGTGACAAATCAAACTGGGTGGTTTTTCTGTCTAACGGCAGTTCACTGAGCATCAATGCCGGCAGATCAAAATGCTGTTGCTTGGCGGTATTGTCCAGATCCAGCATCACCTGAAATATCGGGCTGTGACTCAGGCTGCGTGGCGGTTGTAATGCCTCCACTAACTGTTCAAAAGGCAAATCCTGATGGGCGTAGGCGTCCAGCGCATGGGCTTTGACACGGGCTAATAACTGCTGGATGGTAGGGTTATCTTCCAGCCGGACCCTTAAGGCCAGTGTATTGGCGAAGAACCCCATCAGCGGCTCTAATTCACGGTACTGGCGGTTGGCGACCGGCGTGCCGATAACCACATCGGATTGACCACTGAGCCGTGACAGTAAAACCGCCCAGCCGGCCAGCAGGGTCATAAACAGGGTGGTGCCATGACGCTGGCTCAGGGCATGTAAACCGGTGCTGAGTGCAGGGGACAGGGTAAAGCGAACCAGATCTCCCCGGTAGCTTTGTTCCAGCGGTCGGACGCGGTCGGTGGGCAGTTCCAGCAAAACCGGCGCATCCTGTAGTGTATTGCGCCAGTAGTTTACCTGCTGATCCAGTCTGTCTCCCTGCAACCATTGGCGCTGCCACAGGGCGTA
>NZ_CAWMEB010000240.1:0-369 GCF_963866145.1 Xenorhabdus sp. NBAII XenSa04 | reverse complement strand
AATATTGGGGAAAAATACGCCAGCTTATCAGGAAGCGGTGATCCGCCGTCTGGTCAGCCCGGTAAACCTGACGGTTTCTCAGGAGGGCTATGTTTATGCCGGGTATGGCGGCAATGCCGATCCCACCTTGTTGGATGGCGCTAACCGCATCGGGTCTTCCGCAGGGGCGTTGTTGGGGGGATTACTCAGTATGCCGATGTTCGATGCGGTACGTCAGGCACTGCCGATGATGCAGGCGGTGATTTTGATGGCGTTGTATATCTTAATCCCTTTAATTCTGTTTGCGGCATATGAGTTTAAGACCGTCTTCACGCTGACGTTTGTGATTTTTGCGCTGAATTTCCTGATCTTCTGGTGGGAAACCGCCCG
>NZ_CAWMEB010000239.1:0-417 GCF_963866145.1 Xenorhabdus sp. NBAII XenSa04 | reverse complement strand
TACTGACGGAAACGTTTTATTTTCACCCAGGAACTTAATCCCGGCAGGGAAGGTTATTTCTGACGCCGGGTTTTTTACGCTTACCTTTTTTATTGCGCGATCTGAAACCAGGCTATCATCGCCCTTATAAACAATACGGGGTAACTGTGACAGGTCTTTTGCATATACCAAGATATATTCGTGTTCTCGTGTAAACGTTGATGATGAAGTTCTTCCATTTTTCCAAATCAATCTTTCAACGAAATTGCCTTCACCAAATATCTCATTGCACAAATAAGACAAATTAACCACTTCATGATCATCTATCGATATAAAGATAATGCCATCGTCAGACAATAAATCTCTGGCTAACTTCAATCTGGGGTACATCATATTGAGCCAGTTGTCACGGAAGCTATCTTGATAAATAAAATCCTT
>NZ_CAWMEB010000238.1:0-708 GCF_963866145.1 Xenorhabdus sp. NBAII XenSa04 | reverse complement strand
ATAAAACGTTTCCGTCAGTACTTGGCGATAAAGAAGCCGTTGAAGTGACTGCCGGTGTATTTGAGTGTAAGGATGGAGCCTTAGCCAGTGAAGTTACGCTAAAGGCGGGCTGGACGATGAAGTGTCAGATTGAAAACTGGCTGTCAGGGAATGAGACTTTTGACTCTAAAGGGCAGCAGGTTGTTGAGTTCTTTTTCAAACAGAACGGTGTGTTCCAGTATGTTAAAAAGCGCGGCACCGAACACCCCAAAACAATAATAACCGGTTTTACCACGAAGCAGGGAAGTAAAGAGGTTGAAGCCCTTCTCGGTTCTTCTGTTTTTGATTATCCCAAGCCGACAGGATTGATTGAACACTTAATGAAGGTCATGGATAGCGAAGATATCATTCTTGACTTTTTTGCGGGGAGCGGTTCTACCGGACATGCGGTGTTAAAACAAAACAAGAAAGATGGCGGCAGAAGAAAGTTTATTCTGGTTCAATTGCCGGAACCTGTCTCAAAAAATGCGGGTGCAACAGCGTATTGTATCAGGGAGTCAATGCCCGAATTGATTTCCAGAATTGCCCTCCAAAGGATCAGAAAAGCCATTTTAAAAGAAAATAAAACGCAAGGTGTTAGGTTTTTCAAATTAGACCAGGCAATCCTTGAACCCGATCACTACAACTCACCGGGGTAACCCTTGTTCACCCCCACGGACGCCCATTATC
>NZ_CAWMEB010000237.1:0-707 GCF_963866145.1 Xenorhabdus sp. NBAII XenSa04 | reverse complement strand
ATAAAACGTTTCCGTCAGTATTTGGCGATAAAGAAGCCGTTGAAGTGACTGCCGGTGTATTTGAGTGTAAGGATGGGGTCTTGGCCAGTGAAGTTACGCTAAAGGCGGGCTGGACAATGAAGAACCAAATTGAAAACTGGCTGTCAGGGAATGAGACTTTTGACTCTAAAGGACAGCAGGTTGTTGAGTTCTTTTTCAAACAGAACGGTGTTCTTCAGTATGTTAAAAAACGCGGCACCGAACACCCGAAAACAATAATAACCGGTTTTACCACGAAGCAGGGAAGTCAAGAGGTTGAAGCCCTTCTCGGTTCTTCTGTTTTTGATTATCCCAAGCCGACAGGATTAATTGAGCACTTAATGAAGGTCACGGATAGCGAAGATATCATTCTTGATTTTTTTGCAGGAAGTGGTTCTACCGGACATGCGGTGTTGAAACAAAACAAGAAAGATGGCGGCAGAAGAAAGTTTATTCTGGTTCAATTGCCGGAGCCTGTCTCAAAGAATGCGGGCGCAACAGCGTATTGTATCAGGGAGTCAATACCCGAATTGATTTCCAGAATTACCCTCCAAAGGATCAGAAAAGCCATTTTAAAAGAAGATAAAACGCAAGGTGTTAGGTTTTTCAAATTAGACCAGGCAATCCTTGAACCCGATCATTACAACTCACCGGGGTAACCCTTGTTCACCCCACGGACGCCCATTATC
>NZ_CAWMEB010000236.1:0-356 GCF_963866145.1 Xenorhabdus sp. NBAII XenSa04 | reverse complement strand
CAGTGTCAGATTCACTGTGTGGTGAAGCAGGCGTGAGCCTGTCAGAGTTGTGTTGCCCTTTAGTTGCGGCGTCACTTTCAGCGATAAATCCGCAAAAAGTGACGCCTTGCGTTCTGTAAACAATCAACAAAAATCGTGCGAACGTTGAAGTGCCATCAGGCACAGCAAAACGCCGTAAGGTTAAATGTCAAACGGTAGTCATGTTGATGGATTAGCTGTAGAAAAATTGTCTGTTGAATAATTCAAACAGGGATAGATAAAAGTATGAACAGATACGCAAAAGCTATCCTGTTGTTCATTGAAGAGAAATAGGATTTATGTTGATTTGAAACGCCAGTGTACGAACCCACGTTCAA
>NZ_CAWMEB010000235.1:43718-48848 GCF_963866145.1 Xenorhabdus sp. NBAII XenSa04 | reverse complement strand
ATTATTGGGAGCATGACCCGAGGCCTGAAATAACTCCGCAGAAAGAAAGCCCCGATCAAACAACATCAGGGTATTTTCGGGGGCAGACCCCACTAATTGTTGGGCATAGCTAATCTCACTTTGGGTGATGGGGCCAAATGCCACATCAGATATCAAGTGTGTTCGGGCGGACATCAGGGTCACCACCAACACCGAGGGAAAGGTCGCTTTGCCGGAGGCATAACCCAGCTGTTGGTTATCGCCTGTGTCAGGCACTTTAAACTGAGTGCCATCCACGCATAAGATTTTCAGGCCACACGTAGCATCATTTGTCTCTTCTTTTTCCCATTCGGTGGCGGTGGTATGAAAAAGGTGTCGTAAGGGCTCAACCCCAATGCGATATCGGGCTTTTGAGATACTGCTTGATGCTAATAACGGCAGTTCCCCTTTTGCATCAGGAAACGCCAAATCTAATTTGTCGCAAACCTCATTGATAGAACGATTTCTCATGAGACCGATGCCCAGCACTAACCAGACGGCTTGTTCAGCGGGGAATCGACGTTTTCGCACGGTGGCTCGCCCTGTTTCTTTAACGGCTTCAGTCACCCATTCCATTGGAATGTTTTGACTAAACGCATCCATGGAGACCGGGTAATTCAATGCCGCAGTGGCCTGGAGTTCACGGGAAAATTCAGACATAAAAAATCGGCCTTAGACAATCATCGAAGGCCGATTATGCTTATCTTAATTTACTTAAGCGAGCGGTATTAGGCCTAGCAGGTTCCTTTTTTAATGGGGATTATGTTACGTTCGTGGACGTTGTTTCCACTCGGGATATGCAGCTTTGAAAACGGCGTCCCGACTAAGGAGTGATCACATAGCTCGCCATAATAAATTAGCGACATAACCTCTTGCTTATTAATTTTGCCCACCTTGAAAAGGTAATTGATTATTGCTGTGTCCAGCAGGTCGTGACATCCGTTAAGAAGATCAACGATACTGGCCGCTGCCTCATTTTCCTCACCGTTATCCCGACCGACTAATACTGATTCGACCCAAGCCTCAAGGCTTACATGTTCCTCAGCAAGCTGTATTTGACGGCATTCATGCTCGATCAGGGCAGTGATTGCTTCGTTCAGCATTCCACCATACGTCGGCATGTTGAGAACGACGCCGAATCTGGGAATTTCTCTTTGGATTGGCTTCGCATTCTTAGGGGCCGATTTCAACCACAGGAAAAACCAGATCCCGGAACGTATTTCTTCCGGCTCAACCTGATTGGCCGCAAGGAACTTGGAAACCTCGTTACAGATGATGCCATCTGGCGCGGCCATCTTGTAAATACCCGCCATCAGATCTTCAAGGCTCTTATACATATTATTTCTCGCACCTGCACATTATGTATCCACTATCGCTGTTATGCCGATCCCTAGCAAGTATGTTCCAGTGCGACATTATACCGATTCATCTTAACCTGTAAAATTATCGCATTACCGTAATTATGATAATTATGGTAATAATCGTAAAATCTGCGCGATGTGTTCTACTTATTAAAAGCTATCTTTGAAAAAGTAGAATTTTTGAAATAGGATAAGGTGGTGGGTGATACCCACTTTTTACGAGGAGCGCGATCAGTGATTTTTGACGTAAGAGCGATCTTCGAGGTAGCGCTCCAAACCGACACCCATCTTGTTCTTGTCGGTTTGGACTAGGGGGCATCAGTTACGAACGATGCTGATGTGGTGATCACCTGGTTGGCCGCAAACCTCGAAGGTGGAATTGGAAAACGGAAGGTGTACTACCTGGACACCTATGGACGCTTTTATGAATTCAAGGTTAATGCCGGTGCTTTTTGCCGGTTTGCACCTTGTAGCGAAGGCCAGCAGACCACCTTGGCGAAGATGCTGGGCCAGTAACCCTGTGCTGAGAACGCAATATTAAATAAGAACAAATTTGAAAAGGTGTTGGCGCGAGTCATCAACAAGGGGTAGTGACCGGGTAGCCCGGAGGAACCTCCCCTCCACGCTCTCACAGAACCGCACGTGAACCTCTCGATTCATACGGCTCTTATTGTTCAGCCCTGAGCCAGAATATACCAGTGTGCGAAAAGTCTCTGGTTTTGCAGTTGCAATCTCTTTAGAAACTTTGTGCTTTTCCGGTAACTCTTGCCTAGTTTCTTGTATTTCTTTCGTGCCCAGCGCACAAGCGCAAAGTCAAGTTTCCGTATCAGTTGGTATAGTAACAACAAATACTGTATTTATTATTGCTTTTTTGTACCTTTTTTATTTGTAAAATTTTTTAATAAAAAAACCGTGCAGAACGGGCTGAAAAGGAAAGTCTAATAAAAACTATCGTTTTCTACGGTAGATTCGATGCTCAACCATTGTCCCTATAATGGTTATTTCTATTCGTTGACTATCCAAAATAGGATAATCATTATTTAATGGGATGAGTTCAAAATGCTGTGTCCCATCAATATTTATAGTTATTGGTCTGTATTTTTTAAATGTTGCCTCCCGTTCATAGGTTACGGCTACCACGAATTCACCGGGATTGGGGGTAACTTCTGGTTCGATAACAACAATATCACCCGCCTTAAAATCGGGCTTCATAGAATCCCCGTCTATACGCAATGCAAATGCACGTTCTGACCAATTCAGATCGGTTATAATGTGTTCTAAGTTATCGTCGCCGCATATAGGAAAGCCTTTCGCTAATATCTCTACCTGTAGGCAGTTTATTAACGGCATCTTTCGGATAGTTACATCACAAATAGGCTGGAAATCGACACCAGTCATTAGCCATTCAGCATCGCATTTCAGGGCTTTGGCTATGCCTATTATATTCCGTGGTTTCAGCGTTTTCCCATCTTCAATGACAGCCCAAGATTGTTGGCTTATGCCAACAATCTTCGCGGCCTCCGCCTGAGTTAATCTTAACTCAAGCCTTCTGTTCTTGACTCTATCCGCAAGACTCATGATTGTCCCTCTTTAATTAAAGTAGGATTTTAACAATATAAACTGTATTTTACAAACCGTAAATGTATCACAAAATACAATTAAATTTGTATAAAAGAGATTTGCAAGAGTGGAAATCATATCTAATAGATTAAAAAACAGGCGATATGAGCTGAATATGACTCAGGCTCAATTAGCTGAACGATCTGGAACAAGAAAACAATAAATTCAAATAATTGAAGTTGGAATCACTAAACGTTCTAGATTTATTTTAGAAATTTCTAAGGTATTGGATTGCAATAGGGAAGCATCTTTGTTTGCAGATATCAAGATACCGTTTTACGGTGGTATATGAGCCTCCGCTTACCCGTTCTTGTACAGTGATAAATGAAATGCGAACAGCTACATATAGCTGTTCGTTTATTGAGTTATTATAACTGGCAATTACACTAAATTTTATCTAAAATAGACATTCAAGCCATTTTAGATAAAAGGTGATTTATGGAAGTTATTCCCGCACAGTTAGCTAAGAACCAGTTTGGTGACCTACTCATGAAAGTTCAACGTGCGCCAGTAGAGATTAGTAAACATGGTAAGCGTGTTGCCGTGGTTATCTCTCCTGAAGAGTATGAACAATTCGAACAACTCAAACTACAGAGTTTGAAAGCAATTTTGGCTGAATCTATTGCACAGGCAGAACGTGGTGAATTACATCATGTTGATGATGTGTTTGCACCGCTGACGGTTGATGAACTTGAAGGTAACAATTAAGGATGAGCGTTCTATTTACGCCAAAGGCTAAAGAGCATATTCGCGCAATAAAACGCTATTCTTTACGCCGATGGGGGGCTAGCATCGCAGAAACTTACATCTATTCGTTGCGTGTGACCATGACAGAGATTATTGCTCGTCAACCCTCCCTCGGTCGTGATCGTAGTGAAGACCTTTTTACTGGTGTCCGTAGTTTCCCTATTGAGCGTCATATTATCTATTATCGAGAAGTTCCTGCGGGTATTGAAGTGTTAGCTGTGTTACTCCAGACGCAAGATCCACATAATCATTTGTAATAAAGCGTTTTAGGCGAACAGGAAACGAAACAAATAAAGGAATTAAACTAAATGAAAACAAACATATTCAATCCAGTCTCAGAATGTAAGGAATCTGCCAGTATTGATCGGTTCGTAGACCTTTTGTTACAGGCAATCGATAGCCCTATGGACAACGACAAAAAAGTTGCAATAAAAAAAGTAATTGCCGAACTACCGACGGATGCAACGATGACAACGCTTATTGATGCAATAAAGACTCACGAAGCTGAACAGTTGGGATTAAGCCCGTCTATGTACGCTGCAATAGCACCTGCTATAAAGGCTTTGACTGGTTTATCTCAAAGTGGCGAGTACGGTAAGTATTTTAAATAAAATTTACTATACCCATCGTAATTGAAGATGCTTGATTTTTTACTCACATTAGCTCATGTTATCGATCATGAAAATTCATCTGACAGAAGATCAAAAGAAAGCTCTCGAATTGATGCATGATACCACTCGTGATGGGCGAGTACGTGACCGTATCAAGGCCGTGCTTTTGGGTCATGTATTGAATGGTTAGATCATTCATTAAACGTAGTTTTCACGCTCGATGAACGTCCCTATCACCTTGTCATGCATCTCTTCGGATTTGGAATAGCCAATCGTCTTTCGATTCAGCCTTTTTAGGCGAATACGAGGGGTGAGATTGGTTCTTTCTATTCGTTGGGTAAACATTTTTCCTGTTAAGTACTCTTCTTCTGAAAGACAATCATAAACCACATAATCATCCGTACAATAAAATAGAACTTTAAAAGGAGACAGTAATGCCAGCAGTTTATCCAGTGTCTTCCTGCTGCGATCACCAAAAACATACGCGACTATTCGTTTCATTCGAGGTTCCCAGGCATACCAAAGCCAGCGCTGGTTCTTCTTGCTGCCTACAAACGACCATTGTTGGTGAGTAGACCTACCCAGTCACCCGGGCAGATCCCTCCTCAGAACCGGACATGCAGAACTACCGCATCCGGCTCCCGACAGACCCCAGTCGTCACACCTATTCAGCAAGAATTGAACATTGAATGGACTTGCCAGCTTGAAGGATAACCCAGCACTTTCAGGATCAGAGTCAGCTTTTCCCACGTTAACCCTCGTCGTCCTCCCTT
>NZ_CAWMEB010000235.1:0-43700 GCF_963866145.1 Xenorhabdus sp. NBAII XenSa04 | reverse complement strand
CTGCCCGGGTGACTGGGTAGGTCTACTCACCATTTCTGCCGTTTTTTCATCCCTCAGTGGCAGCAATTTTGTCTCAATAACAGATACCGTCTGCGCCATCGGTAAGGTCATATGTATCCCAGTGCAATCTTACCACCATGAACTTTTGCATTTATTAAGCTCACAATATAAATCGATTTATTCCTGAATTAGATGAGGAGTGTCGAGTAATATACTTTTTAAATAATTTTATAATTATATTAAGTTTAATGACACCAATTTTGTTATAAAAATATCTTATACAATTGAGTTGAGTAAGTATTAATATCGCTATTTATGTTTACAGCATAATATAACAACTTCTATTTATTATCTTTTTTTGAAATTATTTTTTGTTTTTTTGTGATTAATTCCGCGAATTTTTTAAAAAAAATTGCAACTTAATTTGGCACTGGTATCATAAAGTCAATTGAAAATTATATTTCAATTTAACCAGTTGAAACATTATCTTATTTTTTGTTATTTAGTATTTACCATTTCGTCGACGGTTTATATATATTTAAGATTTTTGAAAAAAATGATAAATTATCATAATGTTAATGCTTTTAATGTCATTATTCGAATCATTGTCTTATTCTCTCATTCTAGAAATAGTAAACCTTACTTAAGTTTTATGAAAAATATTATAGTGGTCGATTTACCCGATAGTATAAATAACATTAAGAATAAAAAACTCAGCCCTTCGCCAAAATGAGTCTTTTACCGATGCCCAGCATCTATTTTATGAATTTATTTATGGAGATGCCGACATAATCGTGACATTTGACTGCGTTTAAAAAGTTTCGCTAAAGTGCTTTCCAAAGAGTCAAAAATACATGTGTTACTTCTATATGATTATTTCGTAATAGTGGGATACTAAATCTGGCAAAAAGCCAGTTTAGTAAGGTGTTATCACGATAACTGTATTAAAATAAATAGATTAAATTAATCACAAAAAATAAATCCAATAAATTAGGTGTGGAATGACGGTTTTAATCATGGAAAATCCTATTTTCGAACTATCTAGATCACAGCAAGCCGTTTTCAAAATGGAAGCATTTCATTTGACTGGCTACCCGTTTTATTTGAGTGTTGCAGTACGTTTAAACGGGAATATTTCTCTGGACAGACTGACTCAGGCCGCTGAAACAACCCAAAATTCAATGGATATATTTCATATTGGATTCGTTAATGACCATGCGGAAACAGATCACTTGGCAACACAGTGGCATGGCATCCGGCGGCTCACTCCTCATGCGGAAGTCATACAAGTAGATTTTAGCGGTTATCCGGACCCTAAACGGGCTTTTGAAAGTTGGGCGGAGCGCCAGACGTTAATAGAAGAAGATTTATCACTGACACCAGTGCGCGTTTTTGCTGTGCGTTTTCAGCCGGAACAGACAGGCTGGTTTATTAAGGCGCATCATGCGGCTACAGATGGTGAGGGATTGTCAGTACTGATAGAACATCTGATGAGTGCGCTGGAAGAAGAAGAGCCGGATACGGAATATCTTCTATTTTCGGTCAACGCGGAGGGTGAGCGGAATTATGAAAATTCCCGGCGTAGGCAAAGAGATGAAGCGTATTGGCGAAGTATTTTCAGTGACAATACCGGTAACGAAACGGAATCCGCTAATACCGGTAAAATAGCCAGCCGTTATCCGATCGGTGACTATCGCAGGCTAACGCCTCGATCCCGGCGTGTACGTCACGAACTGAGTGAAGCTGAAAATGATATGCTGCGCCAGTTTAAAAGTCGTGGCGGCTCTATTTTCAGGTTGTTTTTCGCGGCGGTTGCGTATACACAAATGGTTATTGAAGATGGTAATGGTGCTTTATTGCAGGCACCGATGCTTAACCGCTGGAGTCATGAAGAGAAACGCTCTGCCTCTATGGCTGTGGCACCGGTTTTGATCCCCGTATCTCGTGAAGCGGGGGAGACGGTGACAGATTGTTACCATATGCTTAAGCCGCGTTTGCAAAAAGCGGTTGCCCACTCACGTTATGCGCCAGGCGCCCGATGGAATGAATTTGCATCACAAGATTGGAAACGAATCATTCCCGCTTTCGGGGTTTCTTATCAAACTGGCATTTTCCGGAAAACTGTCTTAGGTGCTGACGTATCAATTGATCATATGCAAGCAGTAGAAGCCCTGTTTGCGACCATTCATATCCATGACCGCTTTGAGGGTGGGAACTTCAAACTTGAAGGTGATTTCCGCAAGATATGGTCATTAGATCAATGTCACATGTTTCTGAAAACAGTCACTGATTATGCAATGGAAGCTGCCTGCGAAATTTTGGCGCAACAAGAAGTCACACAAACACCATTAGGTGAAAAAGAGCAAGAAACCCACTCTTGGAAAGAATCCCAGACAAAACCGATCGGCATTCATTTATACCATGCGTTTGAACGTTATGCTGATAACCTGTTATTCAAGCAGGGTGCTGATGCGGTAACTTATCGTCAGGGATTGCAATGGATTAACAAGTTCAGAGAACAGTTGCGTACCATACGAAATGGGCATGATGAGCACAATCCGGTATTTATTCTGGGAAGACGTACTCCTGAAACTGTGCTCGCTTATCTGGCTTGCCTGATTGAAAATGTGACGGTAGTTCCCGTTTGTCCGACCATGCCTTTAGCCAGATTATCGGCTATTGCCCGTAATTCGGGGGCATCTCTCTGCATTTATACGGAAACCGACCATCACCTTGCAGAAATGCTGGGCTTGCGTTTGTTACGTGTTTCCTTGGATAAGGCAGGGCTTGATGTTGCATTGAATCCAGTGACATGGACAGAACATACACACTGTCACCCTGCTTATATTCTCTATACCTCAGGATCGACCGGAGAACCTAAAGGCGTGGTGATTTCCCCGATGGCGCTGGCCAATTATGCGTTGGCGGCTAAGGCGGCTTACGCTGCGCAGACTCCATTTAATGCGCCTTTATTTACCTCCTTTGGTTTTGATTTAACCCAGACCGCTATTCTGGTTCCGGTTTTGTCGGGCGGATTTATCCAGCCTCATGAACAAGATATCCGTGATAACCCTGAATTGCTGCAAACGTTACTGGCTGATGAGTCATTGACGGGCGTTAAATGCACGCCATCCCATCTCTCATTGCTGATTGAGCACAGCCCGGAAAGAAGTCATCCGCTGACTTTTGTTGTGGGTGGAGAAAATTTGTCTTCTTCTCTGGTGAAGAAAGCACTCGATTATTTTCCTGTGGGAAGCAAAGTAATCAATGAATATGGGCCGACAGAAACAACAGTCGGATGCTGTATCTGCTCAGTGAGTGGGGGAGAAAGCTCTCCTGACGGTAATAACAAGATAAACACCGCAGTTATGCCTATCGGTACAGCGTTGGGTAAAGCAGAGATGTCGATAAAAGATTCTTGGGGGCAAAATATGCCCCGTGGATTCAGGGGTGAAATCAGTATCAGTGGTCCGGTGCTGGCCACGGGATATCTCAACGACAGTATCCAGACGCAGGAAAAATTTGTGTGCGGTGCTGATGGCTTAAGCCGTTGGTATCGTACTGGTGACTTGGGGTTACAGGACGAGCAAGGCATATTTCATTGCCTTGGGCGTATTGACGATGAATTTAAGATACGTGGCTACCGGATCCACCCCGCGGAAATAGAGAAAGCAGTGGAAAGTGTACTGACGAGTGTTGGGGAAAACGACAACTATAGTTGGGAGTTGAAGGCACTGAAACTGGTGGTTGATGAAGCGGATGGGTATGAAACAGTCGCTTTGTGCAGCAGTCAAGTCATACCGCATGACTGCCCGGAATTTCAACGTAGCCTGAAAACAAAAATTCCTGATGCTTGGTTACCAACGCTATACTGTACCGTACAACCCTGGCCGATTAATGCGAATGGTAAAGTTGATATGGCGGCGCTGACTGCCGCAGCTCAGGCAACGTTGATGGCGAGTGGTTCTTCCCAGCTCGGTTCAGCCAATACACCAAGCCAGAATGCGTCGGGAACCTATCAACTGCCAATCTGGTTAAATGCAGATTTTCTGAAACCTATCTGGCCCCAGACCGTCGATCTTACCACTTCATTTCTGGAACAGGGAGGAGACTCGATCAAAGCGATCAGGCTCGTTGCATTATTAGCCAGAGAAGGGATTCGGATTGCTGCAAGTGAACTGTTAACGTTGAATTCCTTGGGCTCTGTGCTTGAAAAAGCCTGCGTAGCGGCATTGGAAAATGAAGTCACCAATTCGGCTATCTCAGAAGAGATTGAAGCAAGCTGGATTAAGTTCTTACCAAGTACCCGTTGGTTCCGGCAACAATGTTTTAAACACGGCAATCGTTTGCAACAAGGCATGGTGCTTGAGTTGAAATCTTCGCTCTCGGCTGAAGAAATAAACGCGGCTGTCTCAATGGTTAAAGCAAGGCATAAAATTTTTGCTTTGAGAGCAAATCAAGATTTGAGTGAGTTTTACTTTGCATCTCCAGAACCGGAGGTGTATGACGGTGATACCGTGACAGAAGACGAGATTCTGGCGCCGGGTGAACACCTTGAAGACCGATTGAATAAATTGCAAGACCGAGTTTGTCTGGAGAAACAACCCAGCGTGCATTCGGTCGTATTTGATCCGGTTTCACACAAAAATTATCTGTTTTGGGTTTGTCATCACCTTATTTGCGATGTGCATTCATGGATTTTCTTATTGGATGAATTGGAGCAGGCTATTAATGATTCTTCATTCCAGACTGCGAACGCAGAGGAAACGATCCATGAGCAAGGCGCATTCCTTTGGGGTAAATGGTTAGGAGAGCACGTTCCTGAAGTGGATGATGTACCTTATGACGATACCTTCCATCACTCCTCGGTGACTCCGGTTACTTTGGCGCTGTCAATTTGCGGTCATGATTTGCGATTGATGGAGCAACGCTTTAAGGCTGAGCGTTCACAATTGATCGCGGCTGCTTTGATGGACGTTATGCAAGATAACGGAATATTGCCTCCGCTGCCTGTAATCCTGTTTGAAAACCATGGGCGTTTATTCTCTGAAGCAGGCATTCCCGCAACCCGGAACACGGAAATGGCGAATGCGGTGGGTTGGTTTACCGGCTTTAATCAGTTGGCTCTTAACATTTCATCAGAGCACCCATACCGACTTTCCCAAACTGCTTTTTTGCGAATATTAAAGTCGGGTCTCTATGAAGATAAACAGAGCTGGAAAGTGCAGTTGGGGCTGAGTCATCCGGGAAAACGACCACACATGTGCATCAATGATATTGGATCGGGATTAGAGGGACGCGGAACATGGGCGCATTTCGATCTGGTTCAGTCCTTGTCGGGAGGTTTCCGGCATCCTGACGAAAAGAGTGTGACCGACTTTGACATCCTCATTCGTGATTGCCGTGAGTCTGGTTCTGTTTTAGTTGAATTGAGGTTGGGTATTCCCAACGCTAATGGTGATGATGCGCAGCATTACTTGGCACAATTAAACGAAAAACTATTATTGAGCGAAAAGCAGCTATTAAACGAAAAACGCTTAGCCTGGTGTGATAGCAAACATGAGGTATCCCGTGATTTGCAGGCTGATCAGTGTTTGGAACAGCCATTAATACCTGCCGATTTTCCTCTTTGTCAACTCTCACAAGCGGAGCTTGATCTCATTATTAAGGGAGCCTCAGCATGAGAACCGCTATCGATTCAGCGAATACAGTATTCAACGCTAATTATATTGAAGAACTGCTACAAGTGACGCCTCAAGCGAATGGGTTACTGTTTCACGCATTAAAAGATGGAAACAGCGCTTATCACATTGGTGTGGCATTCAGCGTGAAGGTGGATGTCGATAAAGAAGCCCTCCTTGAAGTATGGCAGCAGATACAGCAGTCACAGCCCGCTCTCAGGTCGGTTTTTGTCTGGGAAGGTATTCGCACTCCCCATCAGGTTATTTATTCTTTGCCCCGAATTCCGTTTGAATACACCCGTGTTGATTCGACGGCTCCCGTCCCGTCAATTAAACAGCGTTGCCTTGATTGGCTGGCATATTCTAAAGCCACTCCTTTTGCATTGAACAAAGAAGTGTTTCGCATTGTTGGCTTCCACGATGTTAAGGCGGGAACGGTAAGTCTGGCCTTCTCTTTTCACCATATTCTGATGGATGGCTGGAGTAGTTCGCTGTTGATTTCCCTCTGGTTGCAGGGATTGCGTCGGCAAAAAATTGTTCCTCTGGATGCACGTATCTATTCACAACAACTCTGGCAGGGATTAAGCCGGGAAACGTTGATGTCCGGTCGCAAATATTGGCGAGAGGTGTTTCAACATTTGCCTGATGGAGAGTCTTCTGCAACAACCAAACTCTTGGATGAACCCCTGTTCCGAACTACTGGTCACAATGTGGCTGAGAAAGCAATAAATGAAAAAATCGTCGTAAGTAGCCTATGGAGCGAAGAACGTAAATCGGCTATAGAATCACTTTGCCGCCGCGCGGGGGTAACGTCGGCCAGTTTTATTTATCTATGCTGGGCATTGACGCTGGCTAAATTCACCTTCCAAAAAACCATTACGTTGGGCTGTACATTTTCTGGCAGAGGCGGAGCTTTGACGCAGGACATTGACCGTCAGCCCTTAGGTCTGTTTATCAATACCGTACCGCTTATCCTTACGCTTGAAGGTAAGTGGAATATAGAAGCTGCTTTGCGTTCTGTTTTTCAAGCGCTACAGCAGGCGCAACAATATGAAAAAACGCCGCCTTTATTGATCCGTGAGGAAGCGGGAATACGTGAAGAACTCTATGACTCTATTGTGGTTTTTGATAACTATCCCATTGATGCCACATTGAAGGATACCCGTTGTGGCGCATTCGTGACGGATTTATACAGTGAAGAAACGACGCATTTCGGTTTGACATTAACCGTTTCTGGTGTGGAACAATGGTTAGTCGAACTCAGTGCCGGAGAGGTTTTCACGGGGGCATCTGATGCAGTAAAAATGGTGTTTAATGGGTTTGAATCGTTGGTGGAAGATCTGATTAATCACACCACAGATACCTTGATTGAAGATCTCATCTTAAAATTTAGTACAGAGAGCGCTGAAGAAGTGTCTTTGCGCATCGGGGAGATCAACGAACAAACGCCGGATATCAATTTATTGCTGACAGGTATTTATCAGCGTCTTAGCGAGTCTCCCCAAGGAATCAGCCTGGTCGATGGACAAAATAACATCAGCAATTGTGAGTTATTGAAAGGAATTAGTAGCGTACAAGAACAGTTACGATTATCGGGTTTTATTCCGGGAGACAGAGTTGCTGTCCATCTTGAAAAAGGATTGTTATCGACTCAGGCAATACTCGCAATATTATTCAGTGGGGGCAGTTACTTCTATGTCAATCCGAAAGATCCACTGCAACGTAAAAAGATGCTGTTAACTTTGGCAGATTGCAGCATTGTTTTATGTGGTGCTTCCTTTAATAAAGAACTAGGTTTTAATAAAGAACCAGGCGCAGAGAGCGGGCGTTATTTGCTGCTGGATATTGAGGAAAAGAGTTTACAGCCATCTACGGCGGAGCCAACGCTATGGACTAACCGACGGCCTGAAGATGAATTTTACTTTATATTCACGTCGGGAACGACGGGTACGCCTAAGGGGATTGCGATTCGTAATGAATCGGTCGCAAACCTGCTGGACTGGTTTATTAAAGAGACGGTGCTGACAGCCGCTGATAGAGTGCTTGGGCTGACCGATCTGAATTTCGACCCCAGCGTAGAAGATTTATTGGGGAGTTTTGTTGTTGGTGCCACGCTGATCTATCCATCGCCGAATGTGTTACTGGAGAGACAGGCATTCATTGAGCTGTTGCAGTCTGAATCCATCACCTTAATCAACTTTATTCCCGGAGCCATTGCACAGCTTATTCAGGATGCACCATTCTTGCCTGCCATGAGATTGTGGATATTTGGGGGTGAAGAATTACCCAAACGTCTTCGGGATGATTTGTTGCAGCAAGGGTATGCCGTTAGCAACCATTATGGTCCCAGTGAGACGACGGTGGATTGCCTCAACGCGAAACAATCTCTTACTGCGGATGTTGCCATCGGTTGGCCAATTCAAAATGTTATTGCCTACTGCGCTGATATATTTGGCAAACCATTGCCTGCCGGTGTTCGTGGTGAGCTTTGGGTGGGAGGCAAGGCGGTTGCCCGTGGTTACACGACGAACCCCGTTGAGACGGCGAAATATTTTGTTAAATCTAAGTACTTGGATCAATACAGTAAGCATCCTTTTTATCGCACTGGCGACATGGTTACTTTTTCCAGTGAGTCAGGTTTTCGCTATCTGGGGCGGATTGATGACCAGGTGAAGGTGAACGGTATTCGCATTGAACCGAGTGAATTGGAGCGTGTTGTTGAGACATTAGATGTGGTTAAAGCCTGTTGTCTATTGCCCGTAACAGAATCGCCCGCAATAGAATCGAAGGGAAAGCGCCAGTGGTATCTTTTTGTTGATAGCCATGAACCCCCTGCGATGTTGGAGCCTCGGGTACGAGAACATATCCGGCGTAACTTCCCGGAATCGTGGTTACCTTCACTTATTGCGGTTGTCGATGGGTTTGAACGTACCATTACCGGCAAAATTAATCGCCGAAGCTTACAGGAGTATGCTGCGCAACAACTGCAAACAAAACCGGTGGAAAATCATGTGCCATTGGCAGATCCGGTGGTAGCTAAAGTGCAGGCGGTTTGGAAAGCGGTGCTGGAAAGCCAAATGATTGATATAAACATCAATTTCTTTGATGCTGGTGGTAACTCGATAAAGATAATTGCACTCCAATCCCAGTTGCAACAAGCGTTCAATCAGGAGGTTCGTGTCACTGTCTTATTTGAGCATCCGACGATTTCCTCATTCTCAAACTGGATTAAACAGAACCGGTTGTCACCTGAACAGGTGAACTCAGACAAACAATCATCCCAAGAGCATATGCTGTCGTCATTCCAATCCGGCAAGAGCAGATTAGCGGACAGGCGACGCAAAGCCAAAGGAAGTACAGGAGAGCCTGTTTAATGAATGACGATGTATTTTATGTGCTCATAATAAATATTAATTATCACATGGGAAATAATGATAGGTCTTTATGGTCTTAATATTTCTTTTATTTACTGTTAATTGATAAAGTATATTTTCCATGTGTTTTTCATGTTAATTTCTCGAAATTAACATGAAGGTTACTTTTTGATAAATAAATTATTGCATGAATCAACTCTATTTTATTTTAAAAAATAGAGTTGATTGCGCTGTCAAAGTTTTTTGCGGAAAAATATAAATTTTACATTGGTTTTAAGGCTGTGACTTAAGGGCGGTAGCGTATCTAAATAACACTTATGGAATCGGATATTCTATATTTTGTTTTTATCTTTTTAGACAAGCTGATTTTCAATCATTAAAAGTGGGGGTAATCGTTGAAAATATCAATTATTGGTGCCGGTGTTATGGGATTAGACACGGCAATAACATGTGCTGTATATGGGCATAATATATTACTTATCGATATATCCTCAGAGGTTCTGAGAAATCTCGCTTCGCGAATTTCAAGTGAATTTCGTTTATATCGGATGCTTAAGCCTGAATTTAAATCTCTGGATATATCAGAATTGAAAGAACGGATTCAATTTACGTCATCTTATGAAGAGATTAGAGAGTGTGACTGGGTAATTGAAAATGTCAATGAAGAGTGGGCAACTAAACAAGATGTTTATAAAAAAATAGCACCATACATTAAGCCTGAAACTTATATTGCTGCAAACACAAGTTGTATATCCATCACAAAAATTGCAGCAGCGTTACCTTTTCCTCAAAAAGTACTTGGCCTCCACTTTATGAATCCCGTGCCCATAAAGAAATGTGTAGAAGTGATTAAAGGTTTCCATACTTCCGAACAAACATTGACTGAGGCAAAAAAATTCTTACAGAGCATTGAGAAAAATCCTGTTGTTGTAGAAGATTTTCCCGGATTTGTTTCTAACCGGCTTTCTCACTTATTCATGAACGAAGCGGCATTTCTCGTACAGGATAATCTCGCCAGCCCACAAGATATTGATCGCATCTTCAAAGAAGGTTACGGACATGCTATGGGGCCATTAGAAACCGCAGACCTGATTGGGCTGGATACGGTTGTTAACTCTTTGCAGGTTCTCTATGAAAGTTATCAGGACCCGAAATACCGTTGCTGTCCTCTGCTAAGGAAAATGGTTGAAGCGGGAAATCTTGGTAGAAAAAGTGGTAAGGGCTTTTTTAATTATAAAAACGCGGAATATTAATGATGGATGACTTAGCAAATAAGCCAGTAAGCAGTGATACACCGGTAAAATGTATCATCTGGGATTTAGACAATACTATATGGGATGGGGTTCTTTCTGAGGGGGATGATCTTAATTTAAAGCCAGGAATAGAAAAAATCATCGACCAATTGGATCAAATGGGTATTTTGCAGTCAATAGCAAGCAGGAATGAAGCGTCTGATGCTTTGGAAATGCTGAGTGAGTTTAATTTAAAACACTATTTTATTTATCCTCAAATTCATTGGGGTGCTAAATCTTCCTCGATTGAAAATATTCAGAGAAATTTAAATATCTCAGCGGATACATTTATTTTTGTTGATGATCAGATTTTAGAAAGGGATGAAGTTAATGCTAAATTCCCGCAAGTCACTTGTATTGATGCCTTGGAATATCAGTCAATACTTCATTTGCCTAGAATTGCCAACATGGAAATATCGGATGATGCAAAATTAAGAAGGCAGCGTTACCAAGAAGATATTCTGCGTAAAGAAGAGGAAGATGAATTTATTGGTACATCAGAAGAATTCCTCAGCCAACTCAATATGAAGTTTTATATCGCCAAAGCCAAACACGAAGATCTCCTCCGGGCTGAGGAACTGACACAACGGACTAATCAGCTTAACTCAACAGGCATAACTTACAGTAGAGAAGAATTAAATGAATTAATTCACTCAGATGAGTATGGTGTATTTGTTTTTGAATTAGTGGATAAATATGGCTCTTACGGGAAGATAGGTCTGGCATTAGTACACTATAAAGAAGAGGTTGACTATATTAAATTATTATTAATGTCCTGTAGAACGCTTTCTCGTGGAGTGGGAAGTATAGCATTGACTTATATTATGCAGCAGGCAAAAGCAAAAGGGCATAAATTGTATGCTGAATTCAGACGTACACCTCGTAATCGGCAAATGTTTGTGACTTACCAATTCTCAGGGTTTAAAGAAATAGAAAAGCTCGCTGATGAGACGATGCTCTTTGAAAACGAATTAGAGCAAGTACCTGACTTCCCTTACTATGTTGATGTCATTATAAATTAATAGGATATGATAATGAAAGACCTGGATACAATCGCCAAAGAAATTCGTGAATTTATTGAAAATAATATCTCTGTATTTGATGATGATGTTGAGTTGTCGGATGATACTAATATATTTACAAGTGGTTTGGTCAATTCACTTTTTGCCATGCGTTTACTTTGTTTTATTGAGGAAAAATGTTCTATAACCGTACCGGATGAATATATAGAACGTGAAAATTTTGTTTCAATCAACTCAATGCTGAACTTAATTAATAAAATAAGAGAGTAAGGTTTATATGATGGGACATGAACTCCATTATTTGGTGGAAGCTGCAAAGCAATTTTCAGATAATGTATTAAGACCAGCCGCAACTTTAATTGATAAGCAGGGTAAAGTGCCCGGTGAAATTATCACTGAAATGGGAGCGCAGGGCTTTTTAGGCGCGATGTTGCCCAAAGAATATGGCGGGCAAGGTATGGACCCGCTTTCTTATGGTTATTTGACTGAAGAAATCGGTAAAGGATGTAATTCAACACGCGCATTATTAACGGTTCACACAAGCTTAGTGGGTGAAACGCTTGCAAAACTAGGAAGCCAATCGCAAAAAGAAAAATATTTACCGCCAATGGCGAAAGGTGAAAAAATCGCATGTTTTGCCTTATCTGAACCGGAAGCTGGCTCTGATGCTAATGCCATCAAAACAAAGTATGAAGTGACAGAAGATGGGTTCAGAATTAATGGCAGCAAAAAATGGATTACTTATTCAGGGATTGCTGATTTATTCCTCGTATTTGCCCGTTGCGAAGAAAAAGTGAGTGCATTCATCGTCGAATTTGGGGTGAAAGGGTTAACGAGAAAACCAATGCTGGATTTGATGGCAAGCCGTGGTGCTTATTTATCAGAACTTTATTTTGATAATGTAGAAATACCAAAAGAGAGTTTAGTCGGGCGTGAGGGTGAAGGGTTTAGCTTTGTCGCTAATACAGCCCTCTATTTTGGTCGTTACAGTATCGCCTGGGCGGGGGTTGCTATTGCCCATGCCGCGTTGGAAGAGATGGTGACTTATGCGCGTAAGAGGCAACAATTCGGCCAAAAAATCGCCCAGCATCAACTAATTCAAGGCATCATTGCTGATTCAGCTACGGCATTTTATGCCGCAAAAGCCACTTGTGAAAAGATTGGCTATTTAAGGAATCAGGGTGATCACAAGGCCATTATGGAAACGAATATAGCGAAATATAATAGCTCGGCAGTCGCTATGTTGGTTGCCAATAACGCCGTTCAGGTTCTCGGAGGAAATGGACTATCCAGCCGCTATCCGGTAGAAAGGTTATATCGTGAAGCCAAGGTTCTGGAAATTATTGAAGGAACTAATCAAATTCAGCAAATGATAATCTCGCAACATGCCTTGCGTAGTTTTTATAGAAAAAATTCGATTATTGAGTGATATCTATAAGAGTACGAATCTATCAGCAAATCCCGAAAATTAAAAATTAGATATATAAACTAATCCGGGGAAATCTGAATACTTAAATTCGTAATGAATTTGATGCCTTGAGCCAATATATCATTTTCTTCTTTATAGAAATGATTAATTATTTAAATTGAATAAGCCAGCTCTTTTCATTAGCAAATGATCATAATAAAGGTTAATTATGGTAAATAATCTTACTGGTCTTGAAATTGCCATAGTTGGAATGGCAGGTCAGTTCCCTGGTGCAGATAACGTACATGATTTTTGGGAAATGCTCCGTGATGGAAAAGAAGGTATTAGCAGATTCACGCAAGAAATATTAGAAAATAATGGCGTATCGGCTGAAGAATATTTACATGAAAATTATGTTCCTGCCAAAGGTGTAATCAACAATCCATATCATTTTGCAGCCGATTATTTTGCAATTAATTACTCAGATGCAGAAAAAATGGACCCGCAAACTCGTTTGATGATTGAAACTTGTTGGCAGGCACTTAACCATGCTGGCATTGATGCCAAAAATTATCCGGGAGAAATTGGTGTTTACGCAGGAGCAGGTAATCAGTGGTCATGGTTTAAAACATTAAATACGGAATTCAGTTCTGCGGCAGAACAGTTCCATGTCGCAACATTAAATGACTCTGCATTTTGTTCCCGTATTTCCTATTTACTGAATTTGCGCGGCCCGTCAGTCACGATACAAACAGCATGTTCAACTTCATTAGTTGCCGTGCATACAGCGTGTCAGGCTCTGCAAGCCGGAGAATGTGAGGTTGCTTTAGCGGGGGGCGTCAGCGTAACGCATCCACATCAAGCTGGCTATATATATCAGGAAGGGATGATAAATAGTGCAGACGGCAAAACACGGGTCTTTGATGAACACGCGGGTGGTACGGTGTTCAGTAATGGCGTTGGTGTTGTTGTACTAAAAAGATTGAGTGATGCGATAGAAAATAACGATAGAATTTATGCCGTTATCAAAGGCAGCGCAATTAATAATGACGGCAGTGACAAAATAAGTTTTACTGCCCCTAGTACTCAGGGGCAGCAAAATGTTATTCAGGCTGCATTAGATGTCGCAGAAGTTGATCCTGACAGCATTAGTTATATAGAGGCACACGGGACAGGAACTTTACTGGGAGATCCGATTGAAATTGCCGCCTTGAAAGCGGTTTTTAACGGGTCACAATCTTGTGCTATAGGTTCCGTCAAATCAAATGTGGGGCATTGTGATACCGCCGCAGGGATAATATCACTGATAAAACTCACATTATGTGTCTATTTTAAAACGTTAGTGCCATCCATTAATTTTGAGAAAGCGAATAAAAAATTAGAATTAGAAAAAACACCTTTTCATGTTAACACGCAAACAAAAAACTGGCTCAGTAAAACTGATGAACTTATCACTGCCGGAGTCAGTGCCTTTGGTGTTGGTGGAACCAATGCGCATCTTATTCTCCAGGAATTTTGGGAGAAAATGGAACCCATTTCGATAGAACACTTAAATTATAAAGAACTTCCGAATCGAATTGAGTTTAAACCTTTAATAAAACCAGATACTGCCCGTCATCTGCTCGATGAGCAGGAAGAAAATGTCATTTTTGCAGAAAAAATCGATATTAAATCTTTGTCTAAAGAGATATTGGATATTTTAAAAGTCTATTTTTCAAATAAGAAAATTTCGAAAGAGGATAATTTCTTTGATATCGGTGCCAGCTCTTTAGATATTGTTCAGCTACACGAAAAGATCAATAACCATTATGCAATAAAATTATCAGTTAATGATTTTTATCGCTATACAACCTGCCAGAAACTTTCTGAAAAAATACACAGCTTAATCAGTGAAGCACCAGCTAAGATCATCAATAAGTCGAAAAGGGCAGCAAGAGGAAAAGCATCAGGTAGCAAAAAGAGAGTATTTAATGATTACCCGGCACATGCCATTGCTGTCGTTGGCATGAGCGGCCGATTCCCCGGAAGTCATAACATACAGGAATATTGGAAAAATATACTATCTGGCAAAGAAGGTATTTCTTTCTTTACGGATGATGAACTGATCGATGCAGGATTTCCTGAATACATTTTCAAGAATAAAAATTATATCAGGGCAAAAGGCATTATTGAGCATTCACTGGATTTTGATAAAGACGCTTTTGGCTATACAGCACGCGAATCACAATATATGGACCCACAATTCCGTTTGCTGCATGAAATAACGTGGCAAGTGCTGGATGATGCTGGATATGGTAATCCAAAATATCGCCCTGTCACGGGTCTGTTCGCCTCTTCCGGCTCTAATTACGCATGGCTGGATTTGGTAAAAGATGAAGTGCAAGACACCACCGAACAATTTGGTATTGGGTTGTTAAATGACCGGGAATTTCTCACAACCAGAATCGCTTACAAATTGAATCTTACCGGGCCGGCCGTGACCGTTCAGAGTGCGTGTTCCAGCTCTGCGTTAGCGATAACGCTTGCGTGTCAGAGCCTGCGGGTCAATCAGTGTGATTTGGCACTGGCCGGAGGGGTTTCCGTCACCGTACCGATAAAAAGCGGTTACATGTATGTCAATGGAATGGTGAATAGCGCAGATGGTCATTGCCGCCCATTTTCTGAAGATGCCAGTGGTACTGTTTTCAGCGATGGCATTGGCATGGTTGCTTTAAAAAGGCTGGAAGATGCCATTGAAAATAATGATCATATTTATGGCGTCATCGTTGGTTATGGTGTTAACAATGATGGTCATGAAAAAGCAGGATTTACCGCCCCGAATGCAAACGGGCAGTCTGCCTGTATCAAACAATCTTTAGAAATGGCGAGTCTCTCTGCCAATGACGTTGAATACTTGGAAGCGCATGGAACGGCAACATTGGTTGGCGATGAAGTTGAATTAGAAGGCATCAAAGATGCTTTAAACGTCACAAGCGACAATCCCAAAACTTGTCATATTGGCAGCGTTAAATCGAACATTGGTCACACCGATAGTGCCGCAGGTGTTGCGGGGGTTATTAAAGCACTGCTGGCATTGAAGAATAAGAAGATCCCACCCACTTGCCATACTGAAACAGCGCATCATTTATCGTTGGAAGGTACACGGTTCCGTTTGATCAATACTGCCACTGATTGGGAAGATAACAATAATATCAGAACCGCAGGTGTGAGCTCATTTGGCATTGGCGGAACCAATGTGCATATGACCGTTCAATCAATCTCAGATCAAACCAGTGACGAGCAGGATCGTGCAGAACTCATCACGCTTTCAAGCAAAAGCAGAGAAGGGATAATTAAAACGGCAGAAGCCCTGAACCGGTTTTTGAGTGCAGATGTTCATACAAAGGCGCTTTCTGATATTGCTTATACACTCCAGATTGGAAGAGGAGAATATGAATATCGCACCTCGTTTGTTGCAGGAAATATAGAGGAACTCAACACCACATTATCTGATGTTAAAGAGACAAACAAGATCGCGGAAATTTCCTCTGACCACATACCGGGTATTGTATTTATGTTCCCCGGTCAGGGTGCTCAATATATCAATATGGCAAGGGATTTATACAATGAGCTGAGTATTTTCAGAATGCAGCTTGATGAGTGCCATGAATATCTATTAGAGCAATTTGGAATAAATTTACTCGCACTACTCTATGATGAGAAGGGTCAGGAGAGTGCAGAAAAACTCCGTAACACTCAATTTACCCAGCCGGTTATTTTTGCCATATCTTATTCTCTTGCCAGGACTTTGGAAGCACTGGGAATAGAAATGAACGCAATGATTGGCCATAGCATTGGTGAATACGTTGCAGCCGCAATGGCAGGAGTCATGACATTGGATGAGGCCCTGAAACTCGTTGCTATCAGAGGCCTTATCATGCAGGAATGTGAGCCCGGAGCGATGCTGAGTGTTTCAACGGGCAGAGAAAATATTGAGCCTTATTTGACAGATGAAGTCACGTTAGCAACGGTAAACTCATCGAATGCCTGTGTTATCGCAGGGCCTCAGGGTGAAGTTGAGAAAGTTCAGAAGAATTTGATTGCACAAAATTACCGTACCCGATTACTGGAAACCTCTCACGCTTTTCATACCTCAATGATGAAGCCTGCTGTAGAGAAATTTAAACAGGCTTTGAGGGAGATAAAGTGGAAAAAGCCCAATAAAGCTTACATATCAAATGTAACAGGCCAATGGATCACGGCAAAACAAGCAAATTCTGTCGATTATTGGGTCTCGCACTTGTGTGAAACCGTCGAATTTCATCAAGGTATTCTGACTTGCCTGGAACAGTCTGAGCTGAATACTTTTATTGAAGTCGGGCCGGGCAGAACACTGTCTACGTTTGTTAAACAGATTGTTGCGGCAAATACAGATATCTCTGTTATTAATGTGATGCGTCATCCATTAGAAGAGGAAAACGACAGAGTTTATTTATTAAAATTACTTGGACAACTCTGGATGAAAGGCCAACCCGTCAATTGGCCGGCCATTTACCAAGATCTGAATCCAAAACGAGTGAGTTTACCCGGTTATCAATTTATTTCAGAGAATATGGAGCTTGGAAACTCCGGCGCCAGTTTGAATTATTCAGAAAAAGTATCTGAAATTCGAATCCCAAAAAATAACATTTCAGAATGGCTCTATGGTGAAATATGGCAGGATGCTCTCTTACCAAATAAATCGAGCCAATCTGACGTGAAAATGGCGCTCTGTTTTGTGCCAGATATTGAGTGGTGCGAACCTCTTTGTCGTCATATGAATATTGACGAAAAAGCAGTAAGGTTTGTGTTATCAGGTGATAATTACACCACTGCGAACAATGTTATTACATTGTCAGCAGGAGAAGCCAGCCATTTCGAAAGGCTGTTTAATGAATTAAAAGAGAATCAATTACAACCTGATTCGATAATATTTGCCTGGCCTTTATCGGGAAGCCATGAAGTAAAAAATACATGGTTTTCTGCCATTACTCTGCTTCAGGCATGGACAACAGTCGGAAATATGTGTGATTTCCGTTTGTTGCTGGTTAATACAGAACAACCTGAATCCAATATGCTCAATGGCTTAGTAAAAGTCATTACGCAAGAAGTCAGCAAATGTCATCCCAGATTAGTACAAATTGACACGACTGAATCGATTGAAAAAACCTGTGAGATATTAACTGAAGAATTATTAGCAACAGATGAGCGCTTTATTGTTCGTCGGACAAAAGAGGGTTGTTCAAAACAAGTCTATGAGCGGCTTGCAGTAAATCCACTGAAAGAACACTCGCTCCTTAAACCGCAGGGGATATACCTTATTACCGGAGGATTGGGAGATTTAGGGCTTTTATTTGCAGAGTATCTCCTGAAAGAATATCGGGCGACAGTGATACTTGCCGGACGAAGGGAATTACCTGATCAGCATGAATGGAAACAAGCCATTAAATCGCATTCGCCATCCTTCGAAATATTGCAGCGGCTCGATAAACTTTCCGATCTTGGTACAGGAAGCTTGGCTTATTATGCTGCCAATGTCGCTGATAAGTCTGCAATGCAACGTTTATTAGCGACGATCGCTGAACAATATGGTGAATTGAATGGCATTATCTGTGCGGCTGGTGTCACGGAAGGAAACTCATTTCAGGGCATTAATAGGATAACGCTGGACGCCTGTTTACCACAATTAGAAACCAAAGTTGAGGCTTATAAGATTCTGGCAGAATTAACAGAAAATCAGCCGCTGGATTTCTGCCTGCTTTGTTCTTCAATTGCTGCGGTGCTGGGAGGATTGAGTTTTTCTGCATATAGTTCTGTCAGTGCGTTTGCTGATTCTTTTGCGAAGCAACAAAACAAGAAAGGTAAGCCCTGGATTAGTGTTAACTGGGACGGATGGGTTTTCGAACGTAATGATGCGGGTGATGCGCTGGGCTCCTCATTGAGTCAGCTTTTAATCGAACCTGATGAAGGAATTAAAATTTTAGAGCGTGTTTTACAATCACCATTAAGAGGTCAAATTATTGTTTCAACTGGTGATTTAGATAAACGTTTTGCACAATGGGTTAGCTCTTATTTAAAAACGTTCGACATTAATAAAGTCAATAAATCTCAACGAAAAACGATTTCCAAAGCTCAAATCGTAGAAACTGTCCTTTCGGTGTGGAAAGACTTTTTAAAAGTAGCACATATTAACCGTGAAGATAATTTCTTTGAATTAGGTGCTAACTCATTGGATCTGGTTCAAGTCAATAAAAGATTAACTGATGCACTCAATATCGATATTTCCGTTGTTGATATGTTTAGTTATCCCACTTCTGATCTATTAGCTGACCATATAACCAATCAGTTTGGAACAATCAGCACCGATAACGTTCAGGATGAAAACGTTGAAGATATTTATGACAGTGCTTATACAACTGAAAGCATGATTAAATCGGAAGCGATATTTGATAAACACATTGCGATTATCGGCGTAGCCGGAAAATTCCCGGGCGCTGAGGATATTCATGAATTTTGGGATAACTTATGCTACGGAAAAGAATCAATCAGCACAATGAGTAAGGAAGAGCTAATTGAAGAAGGCATTGATTCAGCATTATTAGACAATCCGAATTACATTCGTGCCAAAGGTATTATGCCTCATTCGGGTGAGTTTGATGCTGAATTCTTTGGCTATACCCCTTACGAAGCGCGTCAAATGGACCCGCAAGTACGGGCTATGCATACTTGCAGTTGGCAGGCATTGCAGGATGCGGGAATATCGGTAAAAAACAATAAGCTAAAAATCGGCTTATATGCGGCTGCATCAGGGAATTTACAATGGTTAGTGCAGGCAATGGCAACGGCGGAAGGCAGTGCTGGTCAATATAGTACTATGGTGGTTGCTGACAAAGATTATATGTCGACGAGCGTGTCATATAAATTAAATTTGTCCGGGCCAAGTATGGTTATCTCAACGGCCTGTTCTTCATCGCTTGTTGCCGTTAGTGAAGCCGTTAAATCACTGCGTGCGGGAGAATGTGATGTCGCTCTGGCAGGAGGCGTTTCAATTACCTTGCCAATCAAAGCGGGCTATTTATTTGAAGAGGGTATGATTTACTCTAAGGATGGAAAATGTCGCCCATTTGATATTCAAGCAAACGGAACGGTATTTAGTGATGGCGTTGGTATGGTAGCTCTGAAACCATTAAAACAAGCAATAGCAGACAAGGATAATATTTATGCGACTATTATCGGCAGTGCAATTAACAATGATGGGGGCATGAAAGTCGGTTACACTGCGCCAAGCACAAAAGGTCAGATTGACGTTATTCAGGCTGCATTACGAGATGCGAATGTATCATCAGAAAGTATCAACTTTATAGAAACACATGGTACGGGAACGAATTTGGGTGATCCCATTGAGTTCAATGCGCTGAAACAGGCTTTTTCAACGGATAAAAAGAACTATTGCAGAATTGGCAGTGTGAAATCAAATATAGGTCACCTGAATTTTGCTTCCGGAATCACCGGGCTGATTAAAGCCGCATTATCCATCAAACATAGAGTGCTGCCACCTACGATAAATTTCGCCCGTCCCAATAAAGAAATGGATATTACGAACAGCCCATTTATCGTTAATAACCAATATACGGAATTACGTGATAGTCAGAACCCAATCAGGGCAGGTGTCAGTTCTTTTGGCTTGGGTGGAACGAATGTGCATATTGTACTTGAAGAATTTCAGGCTGATCAGAGCAAACCGTCCAGACAAAACGTCAATAATCGATTGCCATTAATCTTGTCAGCACCGGATGAGAAATCATTGCAATCCTATAAAAAACAATTAAAGCAGGTAATTCAGAGCGATAACCAACAACTGAATGTGAGTGATATTACTTATAGTCTGATGTTAAGGGAACCAATGGCATCACAATTTGTTGCTACAGTAAACAATCGCGATGAATTGATTCAGGCACTGTCCTCAACAGAAAAAGACAATATTAATATATCACTTGGTATTAAGAGAAAAGTGGTATTTTTGTTCCCTGGTCAAGGTGCTCAATATAGGGCTATGGGGCAAGATTTTTACAACAACAATGTGCTATTTAAGCAGTGGTGTGATAAAGGATTTTTAATCGCGAATGATTATTGCACAACTGACTTGAAAGCGCTGCTTATTAATAGTTCTCAGGATGAACATGTTGATGAAACGGAATTTGTCCAACCGTTGCTGTTTATTATCGAATATGCGCTGGCACAAGTTCTGAAATCTTATGGTATTACCCCCGATGTAATGATAGGCCATAGTTTGGGGGAATACGTGGCAGCGACACTGGCCGGAGTATTCTCATACGAAGATGCGGTTAGAATTATCTGTATTCGCGGTCAATGTATGCAATCGACAGAAGCGGCGGCTATGCTTGCTGTAATGTCATCAACCGAGAAAGTGAAAGAAATAATAACTGAGGATATTGAAATTGCCTTAGACAACAGTAGTGAACTTTGTGTTGTCGCGGGATCTGATGATGGAATAACGCAATTCGAGGAAATTTGTCGCGGGTTATTAATTAAAACGAAACGTCTGGAAATTAAAAGAGCGTTCCATACCTGTTATATGGCCCCTGTTCTGGACAAATATGGCCAGGCTTTCAGCGAAATCACACTTAATAAGCCCCAAATTGATTTTATATCGAATGTAACGGGTACGTGGGTTGATAACAACAAAGTCATAACCAGTGACTATTGGGTTAATCATATTCGCCAACCTGTACGCTTTAAACAATCTATCGCGACAATCTTAGAAAATGAAAAGTGTCTGTTTATAGAAGTCGGGCCAGGAAGTGGGCTTTCTACTTTCGTTCAGAATCACTCAGACTATGGCGTAAATCATGCTTGTATCTCATGGCAAAGCCATAAAACCAGAGATATGAATCACCATAATGAGCTGATAGAAAAATTAGCCCTGATCTCCTTACATGGTATTGATGTGAATTGGCAGCAGGAGATAAATGTTCAGCAACCTGAATTGATTCATCTCCCCCCAACACCGATACGCGGAAAAGCATACCCGACAGATATAAAAAGATTGCAGGCATTATTTTCTGGCAATTCCCCTCAAGTTGTTGAAGAAAAGGAAAGGAAAGAAGATCACGCTAAAGTGACCAACACAATCAGAGCGACCAACACAAATATCAACTCGCTGGTACAGGAACGGGATAGAGTTATCAACGAGTTAGGTTCTATTTGGAAACGCATTCTGGGTATTGATAGCGTTGAAAACAGTGATGACTTTATTTCTCTGGGCGGGAGTTCTCTCTCAGCAGTGCAAGTGGTGGCAAAAGCGAAGGCTATAAATCTACCAATTAACATGAATATGTTGTTGTCGGGCCAAACCCTGGCTGAGATAAGCCAGATATTAGATAATGACCTCAAGATTGAATATAACGGCTGGAAATTCAATGAGAATTTTTCACCTGAGTTATATCCAACGTATGCCAGTTGCTTGTATTCGGCAGTCAGAGAAAAACTGAAACATGAACATCATCTAAATTGCGATGATGCCATTATGCAGGTTTCAGATGGCAGCCACTTAATTGGCATTGTATTACAACAGGCTGAAAATAAGGTTAAATTATCTAATCAGGAGGTTAACTTTGGTAACATGCTTGGCTGGCCTTCATTAGAAGAAAATTATGCTTTCTCTTATGCTAAGAAATTCTTTGAAGATTATGAATCCTATCAGAACTACTGCGAAAAAGAGTTATCTCTTGGGAATGTCGTCATTGTAACAGGAAGTGACTATTATCTGCCTTTTTCACCTTCATACGGTTTATCAGAGGCGGAATATATAACAAGGCCACTATTCCAGGATATCGTGCTGGAAGATGAGACAATCCCGCATGTTTTTGTGCTGGTTGGAAAGACCGATTCAGGGTATCAAATATATGATGGAAGCTTCCAATACTTTGGGGAGATCAACGCACAGGAGTTTGAGAAGACGGTTATTGGATTTAAAGGCTTAGATTTTATGAAGTCACATGAAGTCTTTAATAAATCCCGGCCTTATTTAGTCATTACCATCAATTGCGATGGTGATTTCCCTGACAGCCGTGAACAAAAGGAACTCATTCTAAAGAATCTGATTAATGATTTTAGAAGAAAAGAAGAGGTTAAATACAATGAAAATGAGTTTTCTTGTTATATAGGTCTGGCTGCAATAGAAAAACTTATTGAAACCCCAGAACTATTAACAAACAGTACCGCTAATGATTTGGAGGAAATATTCAAGCGTTGGAATAATCAGATTAATTCACTAAGGAATTTTTTAATTCTCGTAAGACCAGAACATGCCGAACAATTCGAAAGCTCATTCTCTTTTATCAATGGAAGAATGAAAGAGTTGATTGCCTCCTGTCAGGATAATGATCATGACAGGAATAGGTTAAATTGCTTGAATCTCATAAAATCGGAATTGGATTCTGTCATTGATCTTCTCGGTTAGTAAAGTAGTTTAATAAATCCTTCACCTTTTAGGTTGTTTTTTTAGTGAAGTGCATCACTCCAGTCATATAGCTGACTATATGACTGGAGGTAGTGACATGATGTAACCCGGAGTGTATTGGGTATCGTTAAATTCAAAAACCATGACTTAGAGCCTGCTGGAAGGTTCTCGTAGGTGTATCGCATTAAATTTTAAAAAATAATTATGAGGGGTATTATTGGATGAAAATCAGATTGCTTGTTATTTTCTTCAGCATCATATTTATGACCGCTTCTTTTGCCAAAAGTGAATTAACCAACGATGCTGAATTTAAAAAGCAACTTATTGACTATATGGAAATGGGTAAAATACCAGGTTTGTCATTGGTCATTATTGATAAGCACAACAAAACCCACCTAATAACTTTAGGCAAACAGAACGAAAATCACGATGGAGACATTACGCAGGAAACAGTTTTTGAATTGGGATCGACGAGTAAAGCTTTTACTGGATTAATCGCGGCACAACTCATTGAGGAAGAAAAAATAAAACAAGAAACAACGGTTTCTTCTATCCTGCCTTCTCTCTCATTTTATTATGATAATCAGCCCATAGAGGTCAGCTTTATTCAACTGTTGCATCATTCATCGGGGGTTCCATTTTCAAGTGTTGACTTTATTTATGGTGGTAACAGCAGTGATTCTCTGGAGAACATGATCAATCGTATTGGTCGGATAGACCTTCAGAATAACCCCGGAACGCTTTATTCCTATGCAACGATTAATTATGATATTGCAGCCAGAATGATGGAAGTGGTGACACAGCAACCTTATTCTGAGCTATTAAATAAATATGTGTTAACCCCGCTGAAAATGAATGATACCTCAGTTGATGTTATGGTTAATCATAAGGCAACAGGATATCAGATAAGCTATCTTGCTCCCAGACCATATGATGCACCGTTCTTCATTTCTAATGTTCCTGCCGGATATATTCAGATAAACGCAATTGATATGGAAAAATGGCTACGTTTTCTTCTTAAGGATAACGATTCACCATTAAGCAAATATAAAAAGCGTATATTTGAGCCCAATATGCAATTATCGACGAATGAGGGTGAAGATGTTCATTATGCACTAGGATGGTCTATAAATAACAATAAGATATATCATACTGGAATGAATCCGAATTTCTCCAGTTTTATTGGAATGAATACTAAATCTAATGTCGCTGTTGCTGTTATGGCGAATGTTAACAGTAATGTCACGTTTACTATTGGTGAACAAATCTTAAAACAACTGTCATCGGGAGATGGGACGATAAACCTGACCTCTACCAATGATATTGAATTGTTTGATACGTTTGATAGATTATTTTTAGCATCAAGTGTTTTCCTTTTCCTGTTCTTGCTAATAATAATATTCAGAATTTATCGTAATAGTATAACTAAAAAGAGTAAGCGCCTGTCTGGGGCAAAGAAAGTCATCGTTATAATCTCAATCTTAGCCTGTTTGAGTTTGACGCTGTTAAGTTTCGTTTTCCCCTCAGTTTTATTAAATATGTCTTGGAATTCATTGATTATCTGGATGCCAATGAGTTTTATACTAATGTCAACATTATTAACTTTGACTTTAATCATGGGGCTGATTCATTTAATCATCATATTTTTTCGCCATATATCCTATGTTAAAAGCCAAAATAAATAGGCTTATGTTAATGAGCTGGTGAATTATACCGTGATATACGTATTTTGACAGATTATTTCAATAATGCCTTTATCTCCGATAAAACATAGAGTCGGAGATCAAGTTGTTTAAATTATCTATATAAAATTGGGTTGTTAATATATGACGAATTCATTTGATATAGCTATCGTTGGCATGGCTTGTAATTTTCCTGATGCAACTACACCACAAATGTTTTGGCAAAATCTTATTTCAGGGAAAGAAAGTATAAAAAAATTTACTCATGAAGAGTTGATAAAGAATGGGTACAGCAAAGAAGAGATCAATGATCCTAACTTTGTACCTGCTAAAGCGATACTTAATGATTACAAGTCCTTTGATAATAATGTATTTGGTTATCTCAAAGACGAAGTTGATAAAATGGACCCACAATGCCGGTTATTACACGAATGCTGCTGGCATGCCCTGGAAGATGCCGCATATATTCCCGACAATAATAAAGACAGAATTGGTTTATTTGCCGGTGCTTCGATCAATTTACCGTGGATTTCTAATCAGTTAAAACAGAAGCTGACCCCGGCTGAAATCTTTGATGCGGTGAATTGGAGCCTACCGGAATCTATCATTACCCGAATAGCTTATCGATTAGGTTTAAATGGGCCGGTGATGTCAGTGCATACTGCCTGCTCAACTTCTTTAGTTGCCATTCATACCGCCTGCCAATCAATATTAAGTGGAGATTGTGATCTGGCTTTGGCTGGTGGGGTTGCCATTTCATTACCTCAGGAATCAGGCTATACATACCAGCGGGGAATGATTCGCTCGGCTGATGGGCACTGTCGTCCATTTGATGCGCATTCGAATGGTACTGTAGGTGGCAATGGAGTGGGAATTCTGCTTCTGAAACTCCTTGATCGTGCTTTGGAAGATAATGATCAAATCCATGCGGTTATAAAAGGGTCATCAGTTAATAATGATGGTCAACGTAAAGTGGGGTTCACGGCGCCAAGTATAGAAGGGCAAGCAGAGGTTATTGCCAGTGCGTATATGTTGGCTGGCGTGGAGCCTGAGGATATCAGTTACATAGAATGTCATGGAACAGCCACTGAAATTGGTGATCCCATTGAAGTGACCGCACTGGCACGTGTATTCCAAAATTCCCATCATGTTTGTTGGTTGGGTGCGGTAAAAAGTAATATTGGTCATTTAGATGAAGCCGCCGGTGTTGCGGGCGTCATCAAAACCATTATGTCATTGAAGAATAAACAATTAGCGCCCACTCTGCATTACAATAAGCCGAATGATAAGCTGCATTTAGATGAAACACCGTTTAAAGTGGTAGCCAGCCCTATGGATTGGACAGTGCCTGTGGGGAAAAAAAGAATGGCAGGCGTCAGTTCTTTTGGTATTGGGGGAACGAATGCGCATATCGTGATTGCCGAAGCTGATCAGCAAGAAGAAGTACAAGAAAAAGTACAAGAAAAAGTACAAGATAATGGACAGCCGAATGTATTTTTAATTTCAGCAGAAACGCCCACCGCGCTACAAAATAATCAACAGAATTTGCTGAATGCGCTTAAAGGTTCTAATCCGTACCGCTTAAATGATATTGCATATGTTTTGCAGGAAGGAAGAAAACATCACCGTTATCGTAAAGCGTTTGTTGGTTCAACATATCAGGAATTATGTTCAGCTTTGGAAAGAGAGACGACGAACCCCGTAAAAGCAAAAGATTCAGAACAGAATATTGTGTTTATGTTTCCCGGGCAGGGAGCACAGTATTCAAATATGGCACTGTCACTTTATGAAAATCACGTATTATTCCGTTCAATTGTTGACTCATGTCTGCTTTTGGCTTCTGAGTATCTTGGTGAGTCCCTGCAAGACAAATGGTTTAATTATGGCGATGGTGATTTTCTTAGCGAAACACAATATGCACAGCCAGCCATTTTTATTATCGAATATGCGCTTGCCAAATGTTTAATTGATATAGACATCAAACCCTCAATGCTCATCGGTTATAGCTTTGGGGAGCTGGTTGCTGCAACTATTGCTGACGTTTTTACATTAGAAGACGCATTAAAGTTTGTTGTAAGACGCGGACAACTCATGCAAAGTCTGCCTACTGGCGCCATGCTGAGTATCCCACTGCCTGCATCAGAGGTATTGCCGCTTTGCCCTGATCACATTGTTATCGCAATAGATAATAAAGATTCTTGTGTCGTTTCATCTGATGAACAATCCATCGAAGAATTTTCTCAGGTATTAAAGAAAAAACGCATCCTGACGACGCCCATCAAATCCAAACATGCAGCACATTCCCCCGCAATGACGAAAATAAAGGAGGAATTACTGCAAATACTTTCTGGCTTTACGTTAAATGCGCCGAAAACAGCAATCATGTCCTCTGTGACGGGTAAAATACTTTCTGCCGGAGACGTAAAATCAATTCACTATTGGGCTGAACAAGCGGAAAGAACGGTGTGTTTTGTTCAGGGAATGGAAAATATTCTTAATACCAGTAATCATTATGTGTTGATTGAAGTGGGAGTGGGAAGAGATCTCGTTAATTTAATTCGCCGATATACGACACCAGAATCCTCGCAATCAATCATACAATTACTGCCGGAAGATAATAAAGCTAACAGTCATCCTTACTTATTCTGGGCTGGATTAGGGAAAATATGGCAACAAGGCGTTAAAATTCAATGGAGCAAAATACGCACATCACCAGATTGCAAACGTATTTCATTGCCCGGTTATGCTTTTGACAGAAGTACCTACTGGCCTGAAAATGCGAATTTCTTACATCTGTTTTCTGGCAATGAAAGTATAGAAACGAGTCAGACACCTATTACCAAGAATGAAAATATATCAGATTGGTTTTATCAATCTGTCTGGCAACAGGATCTTTTAAGAAACCTGAAGCAAGAGAAAAACGTTAAGACAGCGCTTTTATTCAAGTTAGGGGATAATTCTGAGCAAAGTACCCTTTACGAACAAGCATTAGCCAATCATTATCACAAAGTTATTCAAGTTAGTCTTGGTCAGCAATGTAAATTGGAAATTGGAGCTCCAAGTACCATTCGTGGTCTCAACAGTGAAGATCATGCAAATTTATTCAAATTTCTTAACAATAACCAGATTTCAATTGAAGACATTATCATTGATTGTACCGGTGTAAACCTGGCGGTTAATGAACAATTGGCTTCGGTACTTTATTTACTCAAATCACATCGCGCATTTTGCAATATAAATCATTTAAAGAATATTACCTTACTTATCCAGAATGCACGTGAAGTTTGTAATGAACCTGATATTGATCCGAATGCGGCTGCGATGCTGGCTATCAGCACGATTATTCGACAAGAATTCCATGAAATATCTTGCCGGGCTATCGATGTTGGTCATGTTGATGATTGCTCTGCTGAGATGCTAATACGCGAAATCGAAGAGGGCGGAAATAAAACGGTTATCTACAGAAATAACCGGAGATGGACTGAAGCATTCTTACCATCTATTCCCTTTGTGAAGGATGAAACCTCCCGCTTGAAAAAAGAGGGGGTGTATTTACTCATTGGTGGGCGTGGTTTTATTGGTCACACATTCTCCCAATACCTTGCTACAGAGTATAACGCTAATTTGGTTATTTCTTCACGCGCCAAACACGAACATGACCAGAAGTGGCAATCTGTCACCGATGCTGCAAAAAACCTGGAGTTTGTTCAGGTTGATGCGAGTGATCATGACGCCATGAAAAAACTTATCCATGATTTGGTTGCCAAATATGGCCGTATTGATGGTGTATTTTACTTGGCGGGGTTAAGCGATGACGCTTCGTTTAGATCAATAAGTGAAACGGAGATAGGGTATATTGATAGCCATCTCGTTCCTAAGCAAAAAGGGATAACGGTATTAGAACAAGTTTTGGAACCTGTTGATTATGACTTTTGCCTGATCGTTTCTTCTTTGGCACCTATTCTCGGAGGTGTAGGGTTTTTCGCATATGCGGCCGCCAGTGCCTATTTAGATTCGTTTGTATTACGCCATAATCGGAGAAATAGAAAAACATGGGCATTAATCAACTGGGATGGCTGGGAATTAGCAGAGAAAGAAAAAATTAATGCGGGAGTGGGCAGTAGCCTGTCACACTTGCTTGTAACAAGAAGTGAAGGAATTGCTTTATTAGAAAAGGTACTCAATTATCGGGAAAAACAAGCCATTGTGATCTCAACTGCGGATATCAATGCACGTATTGCCCAATGGTCGGCTCCTGCTATCCACGATAATGAGACAGCCATTCAACATGGGAATTACGCAAAAAGACCTGATTTAGATTCTGAATATGTCTTACCAAAAAGTGATATTGAGAAAAAATTAGCCTCAATTTGGCAAGATTTTCTGGGAATTGAACCGATTGGCTTAAAAGATGATTTCTTTGAACTGGGCGGTAATTCACTCAAAGCGATAACATTATTATCGAGGGTACACAAAAATTGCAAAATAGATGTCTCATTAACACACTTCTTTAAGAACCCGACGATCGAAGACATTGTTATTTTATCTGCTTCACAGGCAGAATCAGAGTATCAAATGATATTGCCAGCAGAAGCTCAGGAAACCTACCCGCTATCATCCGGACAGCGACGGCTTTATCTGCAACAGATTATGGATAAAAATTCGGTTGCTTATAACGAAACAGCCGCATTTAACATTGTTGGTAAACTAGACAGGGACAAGTTTAACAAAACACTTCAATTATTATTTAAACGACAGGATTCACTGAGAGCATCATTTATTCTTTATGATGGCGAACCAAGACAAAAATATCATGATGACATTGAAATAAATGTGGAATATTTAAAGCTTGACTCATCCAATATGAGTGATGATGAGGTGAAAATTAAGGTTAATAGTCTTATTAAGCCATTTAAATTAGACGAGCCACCATTGATAAGAGTGACCCTAATTGAAGTTCGGAAAGGACACTACATATTCTTCTTGGATTTACACCATATTATTTCGGATGGGCTTTCTCAAGATATTTTCGTAAGGGACTTTTTAGAGCTTTACCAGGATAAGGAACTGAAACCGTTAGAAATACAATATAAAGACTATACGGTTTGGCAACAAAGAATGGTCAATGATAGTCGTATATTGAAACAGAAGGCGTTTTGGTTATCAACGTTAAAAAATGTACCGGAGCTTAAATTACCTATAGATTATGCCCGAACAAACGAGGTCGGTAATATAGGTGGCCGGATAGATTTTGTGATTGATAAAGCATTGAGTGATCAACTTGATGAGCTGGCAGGGTGCGAAAATATCACAAAATTTATGCTTTTCATTTCGTCTTATGCGCTTTTGATGAAAGATATATCCGGACAAGATGAATTTGCCGTAGGTACACCAATATTGGGACGACCGCAAAATGAACTACAAGATATCATTGGTATGTTTGTAAACTTGTTGCCGATTGTCTTTGAGTGTAACGGTGAATTACCCTTTAAGCACTTTGTCAAAAGGGTAGCTGAAAGAACGATAGCCTCATTTGAGAATGCTGACTTTCAGTTTGAAAATATGGTGAAGGAGCTTAATATTAAGCCAAGGTTAAATAGAACACCGATTTTTGATACCGTATTTTCCTATATGAATATTGGAATGGCAGATTTTGTATTACCTGAAGTTAAATTCTCTCGTTATGATCTCCATCAGGAAAATACCCGATTTGATATTACCTTTTTTGTTAAGGAAAATTATTCAGGCTATGAATTTAACATTGAATACAAAAAGAATTTATTTAAAGAGGAAACAATGGAGTATTTCAAGTATCGATATATTACATTGTTAAATAACATTATCGCTTATCCTGATAAAGACATTAAATTTATATTGAATGCAAACAATGAAAATCATCATGATGAAGTGACGGAGAGTGATTTTCTGGATTTTAATTTTTAGCCATATCTGTTTAATACCAAAGCATTTTCAAGTTTTTTAATGGCTGTAAATACATTCCCAGTCCGTAAATGATTATGTGGCTGGGGATGTTGAATTACATCAATAATCCGACAACATCTTATTTATAGAGTTAATATGTTAGATAAAATTCATTTAAATACACCGATAAATGCGAAATTGAGATTATATCTCCTGCATCATGCGGGGGGATCTCACATGTTTTACAGAACATGGCAACGAGAATTACCTGATTGGATAGAGTTCATTGCGATAGAACTTCCTGGTCGGGGATTGAGTTTTGGCAAAGCGTGCCTGGAATCGATGGAAGACATTTTAGAGGCGTTATTGCCTGTGATTAAGACCGATAAACCATTTGCGTTTTTTGGGCATAGTATGGGGGCATTAATTACTTATGAATTGACTTTAAAATTGCAAGCGCGCTGTATATACCCACTGTGGATTGGCCTATCTGCATTCAAACCACCTCATATAAAAAGAGCAGAATTAGTTCATCGCGACTTAATGACGGAAAATCAGTTTTTAGATTATTTAAAAACATTAGGGGATGTCAGTGAATTAATTGAAGATAAACATGCAATGAAAATCATGCTTGAAATAATCAGGAAAGATTTTAAAGTCATTGATGATTTTATCATGAGTGAATCAAAAATTGATAATAAAACCGCAGTAGGTTTGTTTTATGGTAAAAAAGATTCAGAGGTGACATATGAAATGATGAAAGATTGGCCGGGCTATATTTCAGGTCGATGTACAATCTATGGATTCCAGGGTGGGCACTTTTATTTACAAGAAGTTAAAAGTGAAGTCATCAATAAAATAACATTTGAAATAAATAAAATCATATAGGAAATAAAATGAAATACGTCATTATTTGGACATTAATTTTACATCAGAAATGGAATGCGCTTAATCGGAATGAACGGAAAAAATTGCAAAATGAACATTTGCCAGAGATATTAAAAAAATACAGTTCATCCATTAGCCTGAGAACGATAGATACTGAGGGTTTTACCGCAGAGTTTCAGGATTTTGTTATTATAGAAACAGAAAATTTAAGTGACTATTATTGTATGTTGCAGGATATGAGAAACACACGAGTCTTCTCTGAAGGGTATTTGAATATCTCTAAAGTTTTCATGGGAATTGAAAACGCTCATGAGGTTTATAACGATGATTGATTTTAACTAACTTTATGGATTTTAAATACATTCTTTGAAAAATGTCAATGAGAACGTTAATTAGGTCAGCTAATTTATGAGATCAATTGAGTCAACACTCAAATGATAGGATATCGATATAATGAATGTAAAAAATGAATTAAATACAAACATTGATAAAGAATATTTTTGGAAGAGAATAATTAATGATCATGAACCCTCTGAGTTTGAAAAATCTCTGATATTCAATCATGATGGCGTGAACCGACAAAAAATAGTGTTTTCACGTGAAGAATCACAAAATATCTTATCCATGGCGAATGGTTCAGATAAACGATTAAGTACTTTACTGATATCACTGATGGGTTTTGCTCAGTCAATAATGCAGAGAAGCCAAAGCTCTTTAATTTTAACCACAAGTTATCTCGATGATGGTGAAGAACCTCAGATAATATGTATTCCGACAAAATATTCACCTGAACAATCTTTGGCCGATCTCATAAAGACAGTATCAAAAGATATCCAGAATTTATTACAGTATAGAATAGGTTCATTTCACGAAATTTGTGAACAACCTAAATTTTTCACATCGTGTATTCTATTGAAAAACTGTCAGACGGTGAATAAAGAAATTTATAATTTATCTGTTTCTCAAGTATTTTTTGAACATGATGATGAAATAATAAGTTGTGAAGTTTATTCACCTTATCATGTTAATTATTATACCGAAATTATTAAAATGGTCGTGTTGTTGAGCCAGCAGATTCGTTCTCAGAAGTCGCTCGGTGCGCTCAAACTATCGGAAGAATCGGGTGTATATGCCCATCACTTTACACCTGAAATTGACAGTCATTCTACTATTCATTCTTTATTTGAAGAACGAGTAAAACAGCATCCTTTGCGCACAGCGATCACAGATGAACATTGCACCCTCAGTTATATCGAATTAGATAAATTAAGCTCAATGTTTGCCACTACATTGTTAAGCCAGGGAATTAAACAATATGATACCGTCGGTATTCATATGAATCGTTCATGTGCCGCCATTGTTGCTATGCTGGCTGTTTTAAAAATAGGGGCTAAATATTGTCCGCTTGATATAAATTGGCCTGCTTCGCGAAAGAAACATGTTAAAGATACCGCCTTGATTAAGCATGTCATTGTTTCTGATGAAACGATCTGTGAGCTTGAAGATTGTCAGAATATTGTTTATGTATCGCTTGATAGCGATACCAATATTGATATCGGTGAACAGTATCATATAACGTCAGAAGATTCTGCTTATGTTATTTTTACGTCTGGTTCAACAGGTGCGCCAAAAGGTGTTGAAGTTTCGCATGCTGCTGTCATAAATCTGGTTTTAGGATTACATGACAGAGTTTATCAACATTATCAGGGTACTCTGAATGTAGCCATGATGTCTGCACTGAGTTTTGACGCCTCAGTACAACAACTATATCCGGCATTGTTACTCGGCCATACTCTTCATATGGTGCCTGAGTCCGTCAGGCGGAATGGAAAAAGGGTGGTTGAATTCTGGGGCAAGAATGCTATCCAGATTGCAGATTGTACACCGACACATTTACGTATGATCCGAACACAATTCGCAGAACATTCAATTCGTTGTACGGTCAATCATCTTATGATTGGTGGTGAATTGTTGGAAAAACATAATTGGTATAATTTTGCCAAATGTTGGGAGTCGGTTCCTAATGCTTCTAATGCTTACGGCCCGACAGAATGTTGTGTACAATCCACTTCTTTTGAATTTAACGAGCAGAGTGAAATTCAAACACCGACAATTCCCATTGGTTTTCCGATGCCGGGTGAAGAGATTATATTGATTGACGACTTTTTAAGACGGTTACCTGAAGGCGCAATTGGTGAAATTGCCATTGCTGGAAAGGGGCTTGCAAAAGGCTACATAAATCATCCAGAGTTAACCGCCGAAAAGTTTATTACTATCGAAGGTAAAAAATATTATAGAACCGGTGATCTTGCCCAATATTCAGGAAAGAATGGCTTAATTTATCTTGGCCGATCTGATAATCAGGTCAAAATTAATGGTTATAGAATTGAATTGGGGGAAATAGAAGTCATTACTCAAAAAACGATTAATGAACAAATCAATGGGCTTGAGCCCGGTTCGAAAGCGATTTGTGATGTTTTTGTTATGGTTAACTCCCAAGACTCAGACAATAAATTTTTAGTGGCTTATATATATACCAATATTGAATTTAACGGAGAGGTTTTGAAGAAAGCATTGGTTGAACGTTTGCCAGGTTACATGGTTCCGAGTTATTTCATTAAGGTTGAAGAATTCCCGCAAAATAACAGCGGTAAAATCGATGTGGCGAGGTTGCCTGATCCCAGAAGCATCGCAAGAAGCATTGAAATGAAACCTTGTAGTAGTGAAGTTGAGGTCAATATATTATCTCTGTGGTCTGACGTTTTAAAAATGAATAAGGAAAATATCAGTTCAGGTGATAATTTTTTTGATTTGGGTGGTTCTTCATACACATTGTTACAACTGAGTATTAAGTTGAATGAATTTTTTAATAAGGAAATTGAAGTTGTTGATTTATTCCAATATACCACAATAGAACAACAAGCAATTTTTATAGAATCTCATGGCAAGGCAAATAATTTGGTTGACGATAATCAACTTGAACAATTTGATAATGCGATAGGAATGTTTAATCATTGAGTGTAAATGGTCAAAAATAAAATGATGAACAATCAGTATATGAATGGATTTCGTGAACTTTCGATTCGTATTTATTTTTAATTTTCATTGGTGATGACATATTATGAGTAAAGAAGAAAACCCAATTAATGATAAATTATCTCAAAAATTAACAGGTCTGGAAATCGCTATTGTTGGCATTTCCTGCCGGTTTCCTGATAGCCCAACGGTCGAAAGTTTTTGGAAAAATTGTCTTGAGGGTAATGACTGTATCACCCGGTTTTCTGATGAAACGTTAGCTAAGAATGGTGTTCCTGAACATGAATATAAGCACCAGAATTATGTCAATGCGAAAGGTGTGATTGAAAATCCTTTACGGTTTGATGCTGAGTTTTTCCAATACAATAAGCGCGAAGCGGAATTACTTGAGCCACAAATCAGGCACCTTCACGAATGTAGTTTTGATGCATTAGGTTCAGCAGGTTTAGTGCCTTCAGCTTATAAAGGAAAAGTAGGCTGTTATTTGGCAGCCAGTGCTCAGTTACAGTGGCAAATGGCAGCTTATGAAGAGAGCAAGCAAGATGGAGTCGGTTTATTTTCTGCATTTAGTCTTATCGAAAAAGATTTTGCGGCCACGCGGTTAGCGTATAAGTTGGGGCTGACTGGTCCGGCCGTTGCACTACAAACCGCTTGTTCTTCTTCATTAACCGCAGTGCATATGGCAGCTCGTGCATTATTACTGGGCGAATGCCAGTTGGCTTTAGTGGCTGCCGCCGCTTTGGTGACACCAAATCAACAGGGATATCTCTATCTGGATGGCATGATAGAATCACCGGATGGTGTTTGCCGCCCTTTCGATGAACAGGCCAATGGCACTGTGGGAGGCGAGGGCATTGGAGCCATTGTGCTGCAACCGTTAAAGCAGGCTCTTGCAGAAAAACGGCCTATTATTGCTTTGATTAAAGGAAGCGCGATCAATAATGATGGTGCAAGAAAGATTGGCTATACCGCGCCAAGTATTGAAGGGCAAACAGATGTTATTCGTAGTGCAATCACAGTATCCAAAATTGATCCTAAATCAATTTCATATATTGAAGCACACGGAACGGCAACTAAATTAGGTGACCCAATTGAAATTACTGCGTTAAAAAATGTATTCCATGATTGTCCGGTGGGCAGTATTGCAATAAGTTCAACTAAATCTATTATTGGGCATCTTGATAGTGCTGCTGGTATGGCGGGTTTAATTAAGACGGCATTAATGCTGAAAAACAAAATGCTTTGTGCCAATAAGTATTTCAGCACACCCAATCCTAAATTAAAGCTGGAATCATCACCTTTTTACATTAATAAAAATAGCCAAGAGTGGCATAGCGAATCAATCAGAAGGGCGGGCGTCAGTTCTTTTGGTATTGGAGGGACAAATGCGCATGTCATCCTCGAAGAGATGCTCCATGAACCATTGAAACCTGAATCACCTGAACAAGTGGCACTTTTGCCGTTGTCTGCTAAGAATGCATCAAGTTTATCGATGATGGAAAATGAGCTGCTAAAACTTCTTTCAGAGAAAAAGCATAAATTGTCTGATATTGCTTATACCCTGCAACAAGGGCGGGAACACTTTGATTCCCGATCTGTATTGGTTTGTTCCGGGAGTAAGACATCCAGCACCTTATCTGATTTTATTCACGGAAAAGCAAAACATTCAGCCAAGAGGATCGTCTTTTTATATCCGGGGCAGGGAACACAATATCCGGGTATGGCTTATGCCTTATATCAGCAGGAAACAATATTCAGAAATAGCTGCCAGGATTGTTTCGATTTATTATCTGAAGATACTCAAAAAGAGTTGCATGATTTTTTTGTGAATATATCTGAACAGAAGAGCGTATCCAACGAAATAACCCAATTAGCTATTTTTATTGTTGAATATGCCATGACATCTTTACTGCAACATAAAGGATTTAAACCGTTTGCCTTACTTGGGCATAGTTTAGGTGAGTATGTTGCGGCAACAATATCTGGCGTATTTTCCCTCAAGGACGCCCTACACTTAGTCAGTCAACGGGCAAAACTCATCGAAATGATGTCACCAGGGATGATGCTGAGTGTCGCATTAGGAATAGAACAGATACGCAGTTACCTTGATGAAAAATTTGATATAGCTGCAATTAATGGTAAAGAATCTGTCGTCATTTCTGGTAATGCGGCTAATATTGAGAGGCTGGCATCTGCTCTTCAAAATGATAATATCCAATGCAGAAGATTAAAAACCTCTCATGCATTCCACTCCAGAACGATAAATGAGATTCAGACAGAATATGCCAAGGCGTTAAATTCAGTCAATTTTAACCATCCTGTGATACCCATTCTTTCTAATTTAACAGGTAGCTGGCATTCTGAAGAAGGTATCAGGCAATCTGCATATTGGTTGTCACATCAACGAAATACAGTTGATTTTTTAGGTAGCATAGAAACATTGTCAGAGTTCCATGACCTTGTTTTTATTGAAGTGGGTCCGGGTAATACTTTATCCAGTTTCATACATAAATATTATCAAAACGAAAATGAAAATAAACCATTAATCATTAATATGATTAAACACCCTAATTTAACAGATGATGATCATGAGTATTTTTATCGTCAGCTTGGGAAAATATGGTGTAATACCGAAGGTATAGATTGGCAAAATATCAATCCGCTACAAGGGCATTTGATTCATATGCCAGTGTATCAGTTTGCCAGAACGGAGTATACTCAACTCAGGGATAAATTAGTTTCTGGCATCAATGTAAATAGTGATAATAATACGTTAAATAATAATAAACTCTATTTCCCTGGTTGGCAGCGAGAACTTTATCCTCAAATAGAAGAAGGAAATATAGATCAACCGGTTTTTATTCTTTGTACTCAATCAAGTCATGCCGGTTATCTTGCTTCAAGCAAAGCATTGTGGCCTGATAGCACAGTGATTTTTATTGATGATTCAGATAGTCTTAAATCATTAACACCATTACCTGAAAGTAGATTTCTTCTGATCCCTGAAAAAGAAAGATGCGAAAATGATCCCATTGAATACTATTTGCAATGGGTTGAAGGTCTTCGCATCATTTTAACTCTGCTAGAATTGCAAGCTGCACGATTTATTCTTTTCACCCCTGAAATTGAAAACGTGCTGGGATGTGAACAAGCGATACCAACGATTTCATTGTTAAAGGGGTTGGTTCAATCAATTTCTCATGAGTACCAACAGCATCAAGTAATGCAAATAGATTTATCTGGAAATGACGTACAGGATGACAGATCTAACTTGCTGATACGGGGTCTTGTGAATTCAGGTAAATATAATCAAGTTGCAATACGGCATGGTCAGTTATGGCTTCCTGAATTCAAACCATTATCAATAACGCCTCTGAATAGTGTTGAGAAATCACATGGATTACAAGAAGGGGATTTAGTATTTATTAGTGGGGGTCTTGGTGGTATAGGATTAAAGCTGGCAGAATCATTAGCAATTCAGTATCGTGCACGTTTTGTTTTAGCCTCTCGCTCACCGTTTCCGGCAAGATCTGAATGGGATCTTATAAAGAAAGATCCAACACAAATGGAAACAATGAAAAAAATTGAGAGTATCGAAAAAATAGAACAAGTTGGGAGTGAAGTTTATATTCATTCTATTGATGTCTCTTGTGAAAAAGAGCTTCATTCATTGCTGCAATCAGTTGAAAAGGAATTGGGACCATTCAGTATGGTGATACATGCAGCAGGATCTGATGCTGGTGCATTGATTGCGCAACCTAATCTCACATTGCATCGTGATATCATGGCTGCCAAAGTCATGGGTGCTAATAACTTGCTTTCCTATTTTAGTGACAAAAGCCTTCGTTCCATGCTGTTTTGTTCTTCTTTGCTATCTTATTACGGAGCTTATGGACAATCTGCGTATGTTGCGGCTAATGCTTATTTAGAGGCGATTGCAGACGACCAGAGGTTTCCTTTCAGGATTTGTTCCATCTCTTGGGATCGATGGTTAGAAGTGGGTATGGCGGTTAATACTATAACAAATCCCAATACAACGCTCGGTTTAACTAACCAAGAAGGGCAAGATGTATTTCTTCAGATAATTTCCCATTATCCTAATAAATTTTCAGTGTCAGTATTACCCATAAAAGACAGAATAGAACAAGATGAGCTTTCACGATTAAATAATAAAGATCATGTATACAATATAAAACATTCGCGTGCTGAGGATTCAATAAAAGAGATTATTATAGAAGTATGGAGACACCAACTGGGTCTTTCTGAACTGGATGAGTATATAAGCTTTTTTGATTTAGGCGCGACCTCACTTGATATTGTTCAAGTTAATGAAAAATTAAAGAAGAAGTTAAATATGGATATTCCCATTGCAATGATGTTTACTTATAGTTCTGTAGTTAAACTCCAAACTGCGTTGCAGAATATAATCAATAAATATAGTGGTACGCATCAAGATAAGGAAAATATAAATCAAAATGATAGAAGGAGTTTAGCTAAAAAACGCATGAATAAAAGGTTACGCAATAATTGAAGTTGTATTGCCAAATGTACTTAATCATTCTAGAAAGAAAATCTTGAGTTCTATTCTGAGGGTTTATTAAATGAAAAAATTATCTGTCTTATTAGTCGGAGGATATGGCATTGTTGGGCAGCAAGTTGCGCAGATTTTAAATCAGCATGCTCCTGAGTTGGAGTTAATTATTGCAGGAAGAAATATTCATAATGCCAGTCAATTAGCCCAAACATTAGGAAATGCAAAGGCAGTGGCTCTTGATATTGATAATATCGATTTATCAGATGAAATAAAAATTGACATAATATTAGCCACTGTTAATGATCCAAAAGATAATTTATTGCATTTTGCAAATAAAAATGGCATCGCTTATATAGATATAACGCGTTGGACTGAACGATTGCAGGTTGCACTAAGCAAGGCTGTAATCATGAAAAATAAAAAACCAAGCTCAATGATTTTTGCGTCATCGTGGATGGCGAGTGTGGTTGCAACACTTGCCAATAATATGAGTAAATCATTGGTGAACGTCACGAGTATTGATATCAGTATACTCAGTGCTTCGAATGATCAGTCAGGCCCGGATTCATTTGATTATTTAGATAGCCTTGCGACGCCATTTACTGTAAAACAAAATGGGCGATATCAGAAAACACGCCCTTTTTCGGATGAACGTATTATCTTATTTGATGATAATTGTCGGTATAGTGTTTTTCGCATAGATATGCCTGATCAATTTATTTTGCCTTTAATAACAAATGCTCAAACCGTTGCCACGAGAATTGGTTATGATAATCATAAGGCGAATAAGATCTTATCATTTTTTATAAAAAATGGTATTTGGAAATTGATATCAGGTGATCTGTTTAAAAAGTTACGTAAAAAGATTTTTTATCATCCCGGTACCGGAGATCAGCATCAAATTCGGATTGATATACATGGAACTGATGAAAAAGGGGATCGAAAACACATATATACCCATATTAAAGACCCGAAGGGACAAGCACATTTAACCGCTACAGGCGCTGCTGCTTTAGTTATGCAGTTGGCTGAGCACATTCAACGTGATCAAGATGATATCTTGATGATGGGAGAAGAGTTTTTATGTGCTGAAAAGCTTAAAGCCCTTTTACAGTCAGAAGATATCATTCTTAATGAGAAAAATGAAATATTGACGTAATTCCTTTTAAGTTATCTTAAGTGACTGGAATAAGAAAGCTGATTAAACGAACCTTCCAGTCACATAGTTAACTATCAAAACTTAATTCATCTCATTGTTAATAAAATATCAGGAGAGGATTTAATTATGCCGTTGTCTGAAATAAAGTTAAGTAATCATTTCAATATATCTCGCAATGTGATTTCCAGTTTAAGAACACTAAGGAAATTGGATAATTATCACTGGGCTATTGCACTTTCAAAAGATTATCTTGTTGTAATAATTGCGATATATTTAAGTGTTGGTATAAGTTTCTGGTTCTACCCACTCTCTTTATTGATGATAGGTTCGACACAACGGGCGTTCACTAATATATTACATTATTCATCTCATCATGTTTTAGCTAAAAACAAGTTCCTGAATTATATCGCCGGGACTTTTTTATCTGGGCATTTGGTATTTCATTTGCTTAGCACTTATAAAGATCCCCATGTCAGGTATCATCACGCTCATTTAGGTGACCCAGAAAAAGATCCTGATTATAAATTCCATATAGATAGTGGATTATATGATTTTAATCAAAATGATAGGGAGTTTTTTATACAAAATATATTATTAACCCTTTCAGGATACAGAACATTCAAATATATAAAATATGTCATAGAAGACATAATTAAATCAAGGAGGAATAAAGAGTTAAAAAAAGACGAAGATAAAGTTATAAAGAAAAAATCAGAAAATAAAAATGATAAAGAATCAACTTACTTTTTTATTTATTGGATTATCATACTTTCAATTATCATTTATTCTGGTTACTTCCTGTATTTTATTCTACTTTGGATAGTTCCATTATTTACGGTTACAGTAGCTATTGGGTGGATTATCGGCATAGCTGAACATTATCCTCTGCCCGCATCCGAAAAGGAGGCATTATTGCTAACACGAAATACAAAAGGTATTTGGTGGGAACGCTTCTTGTTTGGAAGACATTATGATAATTATCACTTAGTGCATCACTTGTATCCGGGTATTCCTCATTGGAATATCAAGAAAGCACATATATATTTATTGAATGATCCCAATTATCAAAAATGGGATGATTTGTGGGGAGGGATATTTATCCGTGAATATCCGCATCAAGAAACAATGCTAAGCTATGCATCAAAGTATAGAAAATTCAAAAAAGAGAATAAAGAGGGGAGTTTTGCAAAACGTCTACTTTCTATTTGAATATTTTTTATATTAAAACGGTTTAATCTAAAGGGCTTTCAGGGCCCTATTGTGCTTTTTGGGTATCAAGCAATCAGTTTCGGGATATCATAACGATTTGTATTATTTATTCTGTAACTGATTGTCTTTCACGCCCGGTTAATTAACAATCAGTTCTTTCGTTGAGTGAATAAACTTAATGTTTCAACGTTGAGTAAGGTGCTAAGAAGATATTCTATTTATTTTAAAATTAAAAACCCCGCTGTAGTATCTTATACTCATATTCTTGAGCATTAAGTTGCGTTTGTAGTTGCATCATAAATGCATCTTGATGTTTAAATTCATTGCAAACAAATAAATCAAGAGCAGCGTACTGATATTCAGGCCATGTGTGAATAGTAAAATGTGACTCTGCTAATATTAGTGCACCACTGACACCCCATGGTTGGAATTGATGGAAGTTATGAGTCACAACATTCAGCTGACATTGTTGGGCAATATCAAGCATGATTTTTTCAATGGCTGATACAGATTTCAGTACCTCTGCATCACAATCTTTCATATCTATGATGATGTGAGTGCCGAGTTGTCGTGTATTATCCGGTGAACTTACTTTTTCCTGACCACGATATTGAAATTTAGTGCCGTGGCACTTATTACAAGTTGCCTTTATGAGTTGTTCTATCGTTAATATGTTCTTTCCGTGTCCAATGGTTATCATGTTATTACATGATTTACATTGGTAAAATTTTATACGAGGGTTAATTTCTCCAGTATAGATTTTATCTGAATAATTATTTCCCCCTGAGATCGTCGGGTATGTTTGAGGTGTAACAGCAAGAACATAGAGATCGCTGACATTACTGATAATACTTCCGCCATGATATTTATTGAATTGCGGATAAATATTTTTGATAAGAAGATTCTGATTGTTGAATAACCTTTGAACTTCTTGGTTTTCCATTGGTTTTTTTTGACCAAAGGAGAGTAAGATCTCACTATTATCATTTTTAGTGAAACTAATTGCCCGTGATAAAAATAGTTTTAATCCGCTCAATGTATAAGGTGGATCAGTCAAGACGATGTCAAAATTTTTAGTGTATATATTAGCGAGTTTTAGATCTAAGTATTCAGTATTAATGACAAAATTATTCTGTTCTGCGACATCTCGAATAAAAGTTAGCAGGTCTTGATCGATATCTTTGACAAAAATATTTTTTGAGCAATCGTAGCCGAGCTTTTTAAATGCCATCATCAGGGCTAAGGAAGTCAAATCATCATCACCCAAAAATAAAATATTTTGTTTAAATACTCGTGGATTATTAAGTAATAGCATTACCCGGCGTATTGATGTCTCTAATGTCGCATGTGCTTGATCTAACAAAACATTGACTTGAGGCCTGCTGTTATATATAGGCTCCAATAAAACGGAAAGCTCTTTCTCGAATTCTTCTCGTTTCTCTTCTGATGACAGCAAGTTATATTTATTTATATCAACTGATTTATATCCCAGTTCATCTTGTACATATTTTACACCCATGGAGTTTAATTTAAATACACCTTTATTTTCAGCATAATCGTATTTTATTAATTCTTTTTTAAATGCAGAGATGATAGGAATAGGCAATCTACTATTTAATGAAAGATCTTTATTTGATGTGTGGCCATGTAAATATATATGTATTAATAACTCCTCTAAAATGTCAACTGAGTGCGACAGATTCATATTATTTTTTATAGCATATAGATTGTTCATTATAATCTCTTTTTAATTTAACGTTTAATTATAGATTTTTAATCTAAATTAATATTTTCCTCCTAATTCTATAAATTTACCCTCCTATAAATTATATATTTTAAATTCCATTATATAGACTAATGTCAATTTCAAATAGTTATTATTATTTCTGAAATAATGATCGCGATTAATATATCAGTTTGGATTCGAGATAAAATGAAGGTCATGCTCCTAATAGAGAGCATAAAAATCTGTGGGTCATGCTTCCAATAGTT
>NZ_CAWMEB010000234.1:0-299 GCF_963866145.1 Xenorhabdus sp. NBAII XenSa04 | reverse complement strand
CTGGATGCGTTATCTGACAGCGATGTGGCTTCGGCAGTGGGCAACAGCATGTTTGCCGATTTGGTCAGTGTGGCCGGGCAGATTTATAAGTACGGTATGAATGCGGGGTTGCCGGTGCGTCAGGACGGAAAACTGGCGATTAACCTGCATTGTGACGAATTCAATGAGCTGATGGGGGATGAATTTATCCCGTTGATCAACAAAGGCGGCGGTGCGGGCATGCAGGTTACCGCCTATACACAAACTTCATCGGATATTGAGGCCCGTATCGGCAGCCCGGCCAAAACGGCGCAGGTGAT
>NZ_CAWMEB010000233.1:0-814 GCF_963866145.1 Xenorhabdus sp. NBAII XenSa04 | reverse complement strand
TTGCCTGCCAGCATTGAACAGATTTCAGCAAAAATGCTTTTGCCACTGCCTCCGGCACCGGTCACTTCCAGAAACAACTGCCAGTCGTAGCGGTTTGCCAGCACCATAAACAGCGCTGCCAGTACCCGATCAAACTTATTCTCACAATTGGCTGTTGCCCGATTGAGCCAGTGCCAGAACTGCGGGGCATGGTCTTTCAGGGTTTCCCCCGAAACAGGGGAATTGAATTCAACATCATTCGCCAGCAGCAACCAGTCATGTTTGCGATGAGGCCGGAACTGGCAGGCTTTCAGGTCAAACACGCCATTGCTGAACCCGATTAAGTGGCGTTTTGGCGATTGCATCATGGGAAGCTGTAATTTCAGGGCATCCACGGCAGAACTGATACCATTCGGTGAGTAGGGTTGCCTCTCTTCCATAAAGGCAGCAACCATTTCTCGCTTTAAATCGCGATCACTGACCGGACGCCAGATGATACCGTTATAGTGATGCACGGTTTCCGAAGCGCCATCCAGCGCTAAATCACCATCATAACGCGCCAGCAAGACTTCCCCGCGCTGGCTGGCTCCCATCTGGCATAATGTCAGCTTGGAAGGCTCAGCATCATTGGGCTGAGTGGCTGCTTTTTTCTTGGTTGATGCCGGTTGATAGAGCCCCTGAGTAAAGGCTTGTCTTGCTATGTCCACACCGTTTTGCTGACGGTAATCGTCCCAGTCAGCTTTGTGCTCTGTCGGTGGTAACGTCACCCAACCATTCACCGCAAGAGCGGCTTTTTCTGCTGAAATCTTGCCGATATTCACTTTTGGTTTGCCGT
>NZ_CAWMEB010000232.1:0-243 GCF_963866145.1 Xenorhabdus sp. NBAII XenSa04 | reverse complement strand
CTCGTATAACGGTTATTGGTCAGACGCCTCAGATGTGTTACAGCACTCTGGGGCGTTGTTTTTTATGTTACTTTTCTTAAAAAATCTCTATCGTTATGCCCTTTTGCCAAATTTCCCGATCAGCACATTTTCGCCTCGCTCCAGCATCTCCATATAATCGGCATACCATTGCAGCATTTCCCGACGACCATCCAGATATTGCGCGTGGTTATACGTGCCTCGGATGCTGTTTTTATCGACGTG
>NZ_CAWMEB010000231.1:0-463 GCF_963866145.1 Xenorhabdus sp. NBAII XenSa04 | reverse complement strand
TATCGTCAATCTCTCCTTTTTCAATCTATAAAATGCAGTGTCAGATTCACTGAGTGGTGAAGCAGGCGTGAGCCTGTCAGGATTGTGATCTTCTTTGGCTGCGGCGTCACTTTCAGCGATAAATCCGCAAAAAGTGACGCCTTGAATTCTGTGAACAGTCAGCAAAAGTTGTGTAAGCGTTGAAATGCCCGCAGCATAGACAAACGCCGCAAGGTTCGGAGTCAAACGGTAGTTATGAGTTAATCATTTGCGTGTGGAAACTTATCCGCTGAATAATTCAAGCTGGGATAGTAAGAAGTATGAACAGGATGCGCGAAAGTCATCCTATTATCCATTGAAGATAAATGAAAATGTGATCTGGTACTGATACGAAAAGTCAGTGCATGAACCAACGTCCAACACACTTCGGAGACAAGATAAGAACACCTTTTGGGTGTATTTTTAGTTTAAGAAACCTTCATCA
>NZ_CAWMEB010000230.1:0-275 GCF_963866145.1 Xenorhabdus sp. NBAII XenSa04 | reverse complement strand
TATTAGCAGAGTGATTATCTTTGATAAGAGGCTACCATCATGAACACTATCGCACTGATTGGCATCGATCTCGGCAAGCATTCTTTTCATGTCCATTGTCAGGAGCAATCGGGAAAAGCCCTGCTACGTAAAAAATTCACCCGAACTAAATTGATGGAATTCTTAGCCGATTGCTCTCCGGCAACGGTTGTGATGGAAGCCTGTGCTGGCGCGCATTTCATGGCAAGACGGATTGCTGATTTGGGGCATGAGGCTAAGCTGATTTCACCGCAGTT
>NZ_CAWMEB010000229.1:0-1913 GCF_963866145.1 Xenorhabdus sp. NBAII XenSa04 | reverse complement strand
GGCAACAGGTCGTGCAGGGGCTCACCGGATTGGCGTCTGGGGAGTTCGGTAAAAATATGCCGGAAATAAAAATAAGGATTGATGTCATTGGCCCGGCAGGTTATCACCAGGCTGTACAGATTCGCACTGGCAAAGGCTCCGTCTGCCGACGTGGAAAACAGCCAATTCTTGCGTCCGGTGGTGAACGGGCGGATATCCCGCTCGGTGACATTATTGTCAATGCTAAGATGCCCGTTTTCCAGATAGATTATCAGTTTCGGCCACTGATTCAGCGTATAAGTGATCGCCGTGCCGATGACGCTTTTCGGCAACACGGTCTGACTCGCTTCGGTCAGCCAGTCGTGGAAGGCTTTCAGTACCGGAGGCGCTTTTTCCTGTCGTAATCGCCGTCGTTCATCGGGGCTGAGTAACCGCGCTTCCCGCTCAATGGCATACAGCCGGGCGATAAAAGTCAGCCCCTGCTCAGCCCGTCCGGCTTTTTTACCCGCCTGCGCTTTCTGGGCGTCCGTAAATTTGCGACGGACATGCGCCATACACCCGGCATGTCTGACCGATTTCAGCGTATCGTAAGCCGCATAGCCACCGGTCAGCAGATCACCGGCATAATCCCCTAAAAAATCAGCGGCACAACGCCCGCTGCGGCTTGGCTGGTAGTCGAAAATCACCGCCGGATGAGTGGCAAATTCGCCACTGCGATACACCCACATATAAGATTTGCTCTGCGCCGGGCGATCGGCTTCGTGGAGCACCTGCACCGGTGTTTCATCCGCACAAATCAGTGGCTCATTGAGCAGATGTGCACGCATCAGCTCAACCAGCACATGCACCTTGCGCCCGAGCTGCACACACCAGTTCGCCAGCGTACTGCGGCTAATTTCAATACCGGTGCGCGCTAAAATATCGGCCTGCCGGTACAGCGGCAGCGCATCGACATATTTAGCTGTGACAATAGCGGCCTGCGTCTCCGGGCTGGCGATCGTCCGGGGTAACAGGCTGGGTGGGAACGGTGCCGTGATAATTTTGCTGTGCGTTTCGGTTTTTTCACACTGCCGGCAGGTGTATTTGGTGCGTTCGTGACGAATGACGCTGACTTTCTGCGGGATGATTTTCAGGGTTTCTGACGTTTCGGTCCCACAGGCATGCAGCGGTTCGCCACAACAGTCGGGCGCATTCAGTGTATGGCACTGCACTTCCCGCGCTAATCCTGCTGGCAACGGCTGACGGCCTTTTTTGTGATGCGCCGGCGCGGGTTGTGGCAGGCTCACCTGCTGTTCCGCTTCATTGAACGTGCCTTTGTCGGCTTTTTCGCTCTGCTTACCAAAGCGCTTCGACTGACTGAGATTAAGCTGTTCGAGCAGGTGCTGGATCTGACGATCTCTGCTCTGGATATCGGCCTGAAGCTGGTAAATCAGCGCTTTCAGTTGGTCAATATCATCAGGCAGGTCAGTCATCATTCAGGCTCTCAGGGGGAAAAGCCTGAGTGTGACAGCTCAGCGGGATCGTGCAAGCCCAAATTGCGGCTCAGTGCCACCGCTCACATTTTTAAACCCCGTAACGGCTGATGCACACGCGGCGGCGACAGCGTCAGCCCCGATAACAGCCAGTTCAGTTGCGGACGCGTAATATGGACGGTGCCGTCCGCCACGGGCGCTGGCCACTGAAAACGGCCCTTTTCCAGCCGACGGTAGTAGAGCCAGAAGCCGTTGGTGTCCCAGAACAAGACCTTGAGTTTGTCGCGATGACGGTTACAAAAAATAAATCCGGCTTCACTGAGCGGATCCAACCCCAGCGCATCCACCACATTCGCCAGCCCGTCGATGGATTTTCGCATGTCGGTCGGGCCGGAGACCAGATAGAGGTTACCAACCGGAATCATCGCAGCGCCTCAACCCAGTGGCGGATCTGTGCAGGGG
>NZ_CAWMEB010000228.1:0-1083 GCF_963866145.1 Xenorhabdus sp. NBAII XenSa04 | reverse complement strand
CCCGCTCAGCCATCATCTCTTCCAGATTTCGTAAACTCAGGGCATAAGCGAGATACCATCGGACACACTGGGCGATAATATCGGTAGGATAGTGGAGTCGTTTGAAGGCGTTTCTGAGCAGGGACATCGTTTGGGACTCGCGCAAAAACCCAGAAGTTTACCTGAAGTTCCGTTAATGCGACAGAACTAGGGCGAATGCTCAAGGAGAATGCCTAGGCGCGTAGAAACGCCTGAGGGGCTTCTGGTGCCACCTAGAGACCATAAGCGTTCCGAACCTGGTACGCGCTTTCGTTTCCCGCAGCAGTCCCCGTCACTGCAAACAAGGTGGTGCTCATCGGCTTTAAAGATTGATGTTGGCCGCAGGGCTCTTAATAATCAAGAGCGCTTTAAGGGAAAGAAGATCCTTTTCATCACTGGTAAGCGTCGGGAAGAAAGTGCAAACAGATCTAAGTACAACCAGCTTGAGGCTCACGCCTGCGATAGAAGATATGGGAAGACTGCACGGTTAGTGGATGTTTGGAGGCCAGTTCTTCATTGGGCTGAGGAGCAAGTATGGGAAGAGATCGAGCGTCACCGCATCCTAGCTCCAGTTCTATATCGCCTTGGCTGGAGACGGTCGTCGTGCATGACCTGCATCTACAACTTACAGCGCATCTGGTCCACGATCTGTCACTACTGGCTTGATAGGGCTGGGAAGATTGTTCAGTATGAACAAATCTTTGGTGTAACGGTATCAAGAAAAAAATCGACGTCATAGATTTAGGTTCTGCTGTTGCGTCGACACAGATTAGTGATGTTGAAGCATTGGAGCAGGTATCCAGAGAAGATTACATGCTCTCGATTTTTGTGCCGGAGGGGCAGAAGTGGGTTCTCCTTGGTGGCGCATTTGGTCGAGAGGCTTGTGGTTCTGATTGATTTGTGCAGAGGTGGCAATGTTGGATTTTTTTCTTTTGGTAATAGTGGGTTTGGGTATCTCTACCGTGGTGCTGTCGCATTGGGGCTTGGATTTGGTATAGGTAGGTTCGGATTGTCTGTCTCTTATACACAACTTTGTATCCTGCTGTTTTTTTATATGAATTATTT
>NZ_CAWMEB010000227.1:0-1031 GCF_963866145.1 Xenorhabdus sp. NBAII XenSa04 | reverse complement strand
TCAAAAGCCATTATCCGGCACGAGAACGGCAGGCAACCGTATTCTGAGGCAACGTTTGAAAAAGCCTACAGCTTACTCTGAATCCTGAGCCTCGCAAATGCGGGGCTTCTTTTATCTGCGTACTGACGTGCGCGAAATCCAATCATGAGCTTATAGAAATAGAGCCTGAGAGATATCGCTGGGTGGCGACCTTTCATGAGGCGATATTTCTACGTCAGCAGGCTCTTATTTCTATAGGAATACGCAAGATGCACACAATCACAGTCCCTTTTTATGACGATGAGCTTTATGTTGTAGAATACAACAATGAACCCTACGTGCCAATGAAACCCATTGCTGAAGGAATGGGGATGGACTGGAAAAGTCAGTTAACCAAGCTAAATCAACGGTTCAGTAAAGGTATGGTGGAAATCACCATACCCACAAAAGGCGGTTCGCAATCAATGGCTTGCCTTGCCCTCCGCAAACTTTCTGGCTGGCTAACAACTATTTACCCCAACAAAGTCAAACCTGAAATCAAAGACAAGGTGATCCGCTATCAGGATGAATGCGACGACGTACTTTATGAGTACTGGACAAAGGGAGTGGTGGTCAATCCTCGCAAGCGTAGTGTGCTGGAAGAACTGAATCAGGCCTGTGCTGACTTAAAGAGAGATAAACAGCTAGCCAGTGTGTTTGGCACCGGCCTCAACGAATGGAAGAAGGTCAGGCCTGAACATGAAAGCAAGATAAGGGGGTTGGTCGGGCAGGCCACTGACTTAGTTCTGGATCTTGTTCTAGCTGAAACAGGTAAGGGTAAAACAACCCGCACTGAATAAGGTGGGTGATATGAAATTCAACAGCCAATACTTCACTCTCATTGCTTTTGTGATTGTCTCTGGCCTGCTCTGGTTCTATTACAGTAAGTATCATAACAAGGCCGAAGAATACGCTGACTTGAAGTTACAGTATGACGAACAGGTCACCATCAACACCACCCAGCAAGAGCGTATCAAACAACTCCACGAACTCGACAAAACGCACACACAGGA
>NZ_CAWMEB010000226.1:0-1928 GCF_963866145.1 Xenorhabdus sp. NBAII XenSa04 | reverse complement strand
ATTACTGAGAAGGCATCCTGCCTGACAGGGGCGATCAATTACGCCGTCAGCCTGTTTGATGACACGACGATAGCCCGGATGGCGGCCAGTTATCAGCAGGTACTCGCCGCATTTGTGGCAGAGCCACAGCAACCCTTGAGCCGTATTGATGTGTTATCTGCGCAGGAGCGTCATACCTTGCTGTATGGCTGGAACCAGACGAATAAACCCTACCCGTCAGAGAATACCCTGCAACAACAATTTGAGGCTCAGGCGGCAGCCACACCGGATAATGCCGCCCTGGAATTTGCCGGAGAAACGCTGACCTACCGCCAGCTTAATGAACGGGCCAATCAGTTAGCCGCCGTGATCCGGGCACAGTATCAGCAGCAGTGCCATACCCCGATGCCGGCCGATACGCCGGTGGCGTTATATCTGGATCGCAGTCTGACGATGATTATCGCTATCCTGGCGGTGTTAAAAGCCGGCGGGGCGTATGTCCCGCTTTCACCGGAATACCCGCCGGAGCGTACCCGCTTTATTCTGGCTGACACACAAACTCCGTGTGTAGTGACTCAGCAGCAGCATTTGGCTGCACTGACGGCCTGCACACAAACACGGGCGGTGGCCCCCGTTTTGATTGCCGCTGATGATCCGGCAGTGACCGCCGGTTATCCTGCCGGTAATCCGCCGCCAGTAAACAGGGCCACCGATTTGGCCTACATCATTTACACATCAGGCACCACCGGGCAGCCGAAAGGCGTGGCACTGACACACCGCAGTGTGATGAACCGCCTGTGCTGGATGTTGTCGCGTTATCCCTTCCGGCCAGCCGATAAAATACTGCAAAAAACCCCGTACACCTTTGATGTGTCAGTGTGGGAATTGCTGGCGGCGAACTGGACAGGGGCCTGTATTGTGATTGCGCCGCCAGAGGCACATAAACAGCCGGCGGTGTTGCAGCAACTGATCCGGCAAAGCGGCGTGACCATGGTGCATTTTATCCCGTCCATGCTAGGGGCATTCTGCCAGACCCTGGAGGCCATGGGGCAGCAGTTACCGGCCGGGGTACGTTATGTTTTCTGTAGCGGGGAGGCCCTGACGGTGTCACAGGTCAGGGCATTTAACCGGATCCAGACGGGCAGCCCTGCTCTTATCAACCTCTATGGGCCGACGGAAGCGGCGATTGAAGTCGCCTGTTATGAGACGGACACGGCCTGTCACGGTAATGTCCCGATTGGGCGGGCGATTGATAATGTGCGGCTCTATGTGCTGGACAAATACGGTAATGCTGCCCCGATAGGGGCACCGGGTGAACTGTATATTGGAGGCGTTTGTCTGGCACGCGGTTACTGGAACCAGCCGGCCCTGACGGCAGAGAGTTTTGTGCCGAACCCGTTTGCGACAGCGGAAGACGTGGCATTGGGTTATAGCCGGTTGTATAAAACCGGGGATTTGGTGCGCTGGCGGCCGGACGGCAATCTGGACTATCTGGGACGCAATGATTTTCAGGTGAAAATCCGGGGCTACCGGATTGAACTGGGGGAGATCGAAAGTGTGCTGGCAACTCATCCACAGGTGAAACAGGCAGTGGTGATTGATCGGGAACGCGAGGGGGAGCGCGTGCTGGTGGCCTATCTGGTGACGGCGGATGAAGTATCGGATGACAGCCTGATCGGGCATCTGTCAGCCCGTCTGCCGGAATATATGGTGCCGGCCAGTTTTACCCGTCTTGAATCCGTGCCGCTGACGCTGAACGGCAAACTGGACCGGCGGGCCTTGCCGGTCCCGGTCTGGGTAAACCGTGAACAGTATGTGGCCCCGCGCACGGCACTGGAAACCCGGTTGTGCCTGATCTGGCAGTCGGTATTGGGGCTGACACGGGTGGGGATTGACGATAACTTCTTCCGTATCGGCGGTAACTCCCTGCTGGCGATTAAACTGGCAGC
>NZ_CAWMEB010000225.1:0-380 GCF_963866145.1 Xenorhabdus sp. NBAII XenSa04 | reverse complement strand
GTGACGGATCTGCTCGGGAGATAACCCGGCAGGCAGCTCCGCCCGAAGTCCGTTGGGCAGGCAGAGTATGATGGTCTGCCCGGCATTCGCATGTTCTTCAACCACAACAGGATGCAGGCATTGAGGCTCGCGCTGTTGCCGACGTTTTTTTGTCCAGTAGTAAAACGTCGCCAGCTTAATCTCATGGTGCTGGCAAAACGCCGTCACCGTCAGTCCGCTCTGCTGCTGGGAATCAATCACCGCTGCCCAGTGTTGCTGTTTTTCAGTCAGTGTCATGGTGGTTTATCTCCTGAATAAAAAGAAAACACACTATGACAAAAAATTAATTAATCGGGTATGTGGGGTTAATTAGGTGTTTACGATAACCCGGCAGGCAACTC
>NZ_CAWMEB010000224.1:0-51128 GCF_963866145.1 Xenorhabdus sp. NBAII XenSa04 | reverse complement strand
AAGCGATTTTGCGCAAAATCCGTCGCATAATCTTTCCTGAACGCGTTTTGGGTAGAGAATCTGTCCAGTGAAGAATATCAGGGGTTGCAATTGGGCCGATTTCTTTTCGTACCCAATTTTTGACATCGCTATACAGCTCAGGAGAAGGTTCTTCACCGTGAATTAATGTGACATAAGCGTAAATAGCTTGTCCTTTGATATGGTGAGGGATACCAACAACGGCTGCCTCCGCGATTTTAGGATGAGCTACCAGAGCCGATTCAATCTCAGCAGTACCCAATCGATGGCCTGAAATATTCAGCACATCATCAACGCGGCCAGTAATCCAGTAATAGCCGTCTTCATCACGTCTGGCACCATCGCCACTGAAATATGCCCCTTTGAAGGTAGAAAAATATGTTTGCTCAAAACGATCATGATCGCCAAATAGAGTCCTGGCTTGTCCCGGCCATGAATCGGTAATAACAAGATTCCCCTCGCATTCACCACTCAGAATGCCACCTGAGTTATCTACTAATGCGGGGCTAATGCCGAAGAATGGCAGAGTCGCTGATCCTGCTTTGAGAGCAGTTGCTCCAGGTAATGGTGTAATCATGAAACCACCCGTTTCCGTTTGCCACCATGTATCGACAATAGGGCATTTACCATTACCTATTTTTTTGTAATACCATTCCCAGGCTTCCGGGTTGATGGGTTCGCCTACAGATCCCATGATGCGCAATGATGTGCGTTTGGTTCCTTCAATAGCTTTGTCCCCTTCGGCCATTAATGCACGAATAGCCGTTGGCGCAGTATAGAGGATATTCACCTGGTGTTTATCAACAACCTGGCTGAGACGATTCACATCAGGATAGTTCGGTACACCTTCAAACATCACGGATGTTGCACCACAAGATAGCGGGCCATACAACAGATAGCTATGACCTGTTACCCAACCGATATCGGCTGTACACCAATAAACTTCACCAGGACGGTAATCAAACGTATATTTGAACGTCAAAGACGCGTAGACCAGATAACCACCAGTGGTATGCAGAACACCTTTGGGTTTACCTGTGGAGCCGGAAGTATAAAGAATAAATAGCGGATCTTCTGCATTCATCTCTTCGGCCGGACAGTCTGTATTCATCCCATCAGTTAATTCATGCCACCATAAATCACGTTCGGTTTGCCAGCTTGTTGCATTATCTGTCCGTTTAAAAACAACAACATTGGTAACACTTGTCACGGTTGGATTGCTCAGTGCTTCATCAACATTTTTTTTCAGTGGAACAGTTCGTCCGGCTCGTATGCCTTCATTAGCAGTAATAATTAATTTGGCATTTGAATCGATAACCCGACCAGAAATTGCATCAGGAGAAAAACCACCGAAAATCACCGAGTGAATTGCGCCAATCCGGGCACAGGCCAGCATAGCAACGGCAGCTTCCGGCACCATTGGCATATAGATAGCAACGACATCACCTTTTTTAATCCCAATTTTTTTCAATGCATTAGCGAATTGACAGACATCGTGATATAGCTCTTGATACGTAACATGTCTGGATTCAGCGGGATTATCTCCTTCCCAGATAATGGCAGTCTGATCACCACGTTCTTGTAAATGGCGGTCAAGGCAGTTAGCACTTAGATTCAGTGTTCCATCTTCAAACCAACGGATACTGATGTGTCCGGGGTCAAAAGAACTGTTTTTAACCTTGGTATAAGGTCTTATCCAATCCAGTATCTTACCTTTCTCACCCCAGAACCCTTCAGGATCTTGTAGTGACCATTGGTAGTCTTGCATATATTGTTGCTTGTTTATCAGGGCTGTTTCTGCAATGTCAGCAGGAATAGGGTGCTTGATTATTTGAGTCATATTTTTATCTCCTTGCAATTGTTAATACTATGTCAAAACAAGGTTAACTAAAGTGTAAGAAGAAATTTTGTTTCTTTTTTGCGCGGAAGATCACGCAATTGGAAAGAATGAATTTCATGAGATGATCATTTAGTGCGGCGTATTTGTGAAAATTAATTGTCATTAATAATTTCATTATTTAAACAAATACACTAACCGATGGATTTTATTTAGTTATTTCATCTGAGAAACACATTAAAAGAAAAATTAAAAAGAAACCATAGTTATAATATGGAATTGATAATCATTTTCATTATCGTTCAATTCACTATAATAATCTGGCAGTTCACAAGGTGTGAGCCTCATACCCAATAAATAAAAGGTGTGTATATTTTAAAAACAACTGGAGATATGACATGAGCCATTCATTACCTTCTCTACCATATCCTTATGACGCGCTAGAGCCGCATTTCGATAAACAAACGATGATGATTCATCACACCAAACACCATCAAACCTACGTTACAAATACCAATACTGCATTAGAAGCCTGTCCAGAACTAGCCTGTCTGGAGATTGATGAACTCGTTCAGCGGCTTGATGAAGTTCCTGAGGATAAACGTACTTTCATGCGTAATAATGCAGGAGGTCATTTAAACCATAGTCTGTTCTGGAAGGGTTTGAAATTAGGGACAACTTTATCTGGTGCATTAAAAGCAGCAATAGAAAGGGATTTCGGTAGCGTTGATGCTTTCAAAGAAAAATTTGAACAAGCAGCCGCAACCCGTTTTGGCTCCGGGTGGGCCTGGTTAGTCTTAAAAGAAGATGGCAAACTTGACGTTGTTTCTACTGCAAATCAGGATAGCCCATTGATGGGTGAAGAGATTTCTGGTACTTCTGGTTATCCTATTTTGGGATTGGATGTGTGGGAACATGCTTATTATCTGAAGTATCAAAACCGTCGCCCCGACTATATTAAGGCATTTTGGCATGTCGTAAATTGGGAAGAAGCGGCAAAACGTTACGAAGAAAAAATGGAATAAGTTCTAAAAATCCCTCTCTTAATAATGCTGATCACTGTGGGGTCAGCATTTTTATTGCTCATAATATTCGCTATCATTTGACATCTTTTCTGCTTTAAAAGGGCAAAAAGATGAAGCTTGGCGCGTTTATTTGGTCAGGATAATATTTATATTAGCCTATTGAGGAGAAATAGAAATGTATTACCCACAGGTATATAGAGGTAAAATAACATCTTCCGAAAAGTGGGGTTTCAGTGCAATCAACAAACTGCTGGTGAATGGACGCTTACAGCTAACCTCTCTTGGTCTGGAAGGAGATGAACAGGCAGAGACTCGTTTTCATGGCGGTCCTGATCGCGCGCTTTGTCATTATCCTATGGAACATTACCTCTTTTGGAAAAGGCAATTTCCTGAATTAGTGGAATTATTTGTATCTCCCTTATTTGGTGAAAACATATCAACGGAAGGTATGACAGAAGAGAATGTTTATATTGGGGATATTTTCCAGTGGGGAGAAGCAATTATTCAGGTGACACAACCCCGTTCTCCTTGCTACAAACTTAATCTTATTACTGGAATTGCGAATTTTGCAGCCATGATGCAAGATAAAGGGTATTGTGGTTGGTTATATCGGGTCATCTCTTCAGGTTTTGTCAGTGCTGTTGAACCACTAAAATTACTCAGTCGAAATAGTGATGTTTCTGTTAAGGATGCTATTTCTATTGCTTTCCATAGCCCATTTGATGGAGAACAATACCAACGTTTAATGGGGGCAGCAGGGTTATCTGCTGGCTGGAGTCTGACGATGCAAAAGCGGATATTGCATGGAAAAATAGAGGACTTCAATCGTCGTTTATTTGGAAATAATTAAGAAAATCGTCAAACAATATATTGTCAGAGCACAATTGACGATAACCAGATTCTTGTTATCGTCATACTTATTTTTTAAATGTGATAAATATCACAAAAATGTGTATTTACACTATTAAAATAGATTAGCCATACGAATTTCTGATTCTGTAAAAAATATAAATTCAATCAAAATTAAAACATTAATAATAATGAAGAGATGATTTGTGAATATACCAAATAAAATTCACTATTTCTGGACTGGTAAAAATATACCAGAAAAGTTTATGAGAAATATTATTGAAATGAAAACGCACAACCAGGGTTTTGAAGTGCATTTATGGGTTATTAATAAATCATTAATGACAAGAACATTTAATAATATAATAGAAAACATTGATAGTAAATTTGGTGTAATTAATGTAGGTGAGTTATTTGGATGTGAGTTTGATAAGATTGGAGGAAAAGAGAAAATACAAAAATTAAATTATAAATCTAATACTTTTTTTATTAGAGATATAGATGAAGCTTTTGACACTGTACATAAAAAACTTATACATTTGCATAAAAATATTATATTCTTGAAGTCTATGTTTTATAGGAATATCAATGGATACTATCATAATTATGGAATGTCAAGTGATATTGCGCGTTCGGTTATTTTATATTTAGAAGGAGGTATTTACCTGGATGTTGATGTTGAATTGGAGGAGGCAAGTATTAAAAATATTTCTCAAGAGGCTAAATTTAGAAATGTTGATGCACCATTAGGCGTTGCTTTTGGTGATGTTAGAGGAAAATCCTGGAAGGTCAATTCTTTTGGTGGTACTGCAATTCTTGCTGCTAATATTGGCTCAAAAGAAATTGAGAGTATTTTAATTTCTATGAGTGAAAGATTTTCATCCAACATGCTTAAGAGAGATGATAAATATAAAAATCCCACTAGTATTAGAAAGTTAAAATATTTTAGAGAGTGTAGAAATCCATGTAATGAGGCTAATGAAGAAGAAAGAAATGATACTTGGGCGACTTCACGAGTATTATGTGATTTTCGTTTTGAAGTAGGTATGAATACAGGACCTGATACTTATAAAAATCATTTATATACAATTGATCGAGAAAGAAGAGATAAAAGGCCTTCTAAACATTTTAGATTTGAGAAAGAAAACGAAAATATTTTTAAACGTGTAGATGCAAGTGCAAAATGGAGACGTGAAAGGAAAGATCGTGTTATTCTGCATGATGATACAGAATTTCCTTCTGCATCTAATGTAACAAATAATGATATTATGCTTCGATTCAAAAAATTAAAATGGTAACTAAAACATTAACTACATCAACAGACAAAAAACAAAGGAGATATATTGATCTCCTTTGGCAATAAATAATAAAAATACCCGTCGTCTTTCAAGTTTCAGATTTGTTAGCTGTATCTTGAAATCCATTGGGTATAACATGATTACGGATGAGCAATAAACCCAACCGCCTCATAGACCTTATCCAGAGTCGCCTGAGCACGAGCTTGTGCTTTAGCTGCGCCTTCTGCCATTATTTGGTTAAGTAGAACCTCATCATTACGGAAATGATGGAAACGTTCTTGTAAACCTGCCAGCATTTCACATACTGCATCTGCTACTGCACCTTTCAGATGACCGTACATTTTTCCTTCAAATTCGGCTTCCAGTTCAGGAATTGTTTTACCTGTGACGCCAGAAAGTATATCCAACAAATTGGAAACACCAGGCTTATTTTCCAGATCATAACGTACACGAGGTGGTTCTTCGGAATCAGTAACTGCACGTTTGATTTTCTTAGCAACCGATTTTGGATCTTCCAGCAGAGCAATCACGTTATTACGGTTATCATCTGATTTTGACATTTTCTTATTTGGATCTTGCAATGACATCACGCGTGCACCGCCTTTCGGAATGAATGGTTCTGGTACAGTGAAAATGTCGCCGTATAAGGCATTAAAGCGCAGTGCTAAATCACGGGTCAGTTCAAGATGCTGTTTCTGGTCAATGCCAACAGGGATCTGATTGGCTTGGTAAAGTAAAATATCAGAAGCCATCAGGACAGGATATTCAAATAAACCAGCATTAATGTTTTCTGGATAACGGGCTGATTTATCCTTAAATTGAGTCATGCGGCTGAGTTCGCCGAAATAGGTGTAACAGTTTAATACCCAAGCCAGTTGAGTATGTTGTGGAACATGTGACTGAACGAAAATAGTGCTTTTCTTTGGATCAATGCCACAAGCAAGGTAAAGTGCCAGCGTATCCAGTGTGCGTTTTTTCAGTTCTTCGGGATCTTGGCGTACGGTAATAGAATGTTGATTAACGATACAGTAGATGCAATCATATTCATCCTGCATTTTAACCCACTGACGTAACGCCCCCATGTAGTTACCGATGGTCAATTCACCGGAGGGTTGTGCGCCGCTGAATACAATGGGTTTTTGTGCGTTTGATTTCATTGCAGTGGGTTCATTCATTTTATTACGCTTCCTGTAAGTTCAAAATTGATAGTCCAATTGTTGGGATTAAATCCGAGAAATTGTCTAATACATAATTCGGACGACTTAATGCTATAGATTCCCCATAGTTATATCCATAGGTCAAGCCAACACAAGGACAACCTGCTGCCTGTGCAGCCAAAATATCATTACGTGAATCACCAACGAAAAGCAATTCTTCCTTATGTAGACCAAACATGCCCATTGTCAGATACAGTGGTGCCGGATGCGGTTTTTTCTGTTTAACATCGTCACCACCTAGTACCAGTGAAAAATATTCACTGATACCTAATGATTCCAGCAATGGTGCAATAAAAGGTGTTGGCTTGTTAGTGACAATCGCCATCGGCAGGTTATGTTTTGCCAGCTCTGCCAACGTTTCTTTGACATGAGGAAAGAGTGTGCTGCCTGTTGTGACGGTGGTTTTATAGAATTTATCAAACAGTTCGCGGATTTCATGATGCAGTTCTGGGGTAAATTCCACCGTCGCCCATTTCAATGCGCGTTCAACCATGATATCTGCGCCATTACCCACCCAAACCGCAACGCGTTCTTTGCCTGCTGTGGGCAATCCTTTGACAGTCAGTGCCTGATCTAGAGCATCGGCCAGGCCACCGGCACTGTCGGTCAGTGTTCCATCCAGATCAAATGCAATGGCCCGAATGTTTTTAACTACATTTTTTCCCATCATGTTGTCTGCCATTATGCTACTGTTGATAATTCACGGCGCATCTCATCAATAACCGTTTTATAGTCAGGTTGACTGAAAATAGCGGAGCCTGCGACGAACATATCCGCCCCGGCCTGAGCTGCTGCGGCAATATTGTTGGCTTTGATACCACCATCAATTTCAAGGCGAATATTGTATCCACTTTCATCAATAAGTTTGCGTACCTGACGCAGTTTGTTCAGGGTTTCTGGAATGAAAGATTGACCGCCGAAACCAGGGTTAACTGACATCAACAAAATGACATCCAGTTTATCCATAACATAATCAAGGTAGCTGAGAGATGTTGCCGGATTGAAAACCAAACCCGCTTTACAACCATGATCTTTAATCAGTTGCAGCGTTCGGTGAACATGCTCGCTCGCTTCTGGATGGAAAGTGATATAGGTTGCACCTGCTTTGGCAAAATCGGGGATAATGCGATCAACAGGTTTTACCATCAGGTGAACATCAATCGGAGCGGTAATACCATAATTGCGCAGAGCCTGACAGACCATCGGGCCAATTGTCAGGTTCGGAACGTAATGGTTATCCATAACGTCAAAGTGCACAACATCAGCACCTGCTGCCAATACCTTTGCGGTATCTTCACCCAGACGGGCAAAATCTGCGGATAGAATGGATGGGGCAATCAGAAAATCTTTCTTCATTATTCTCTTCTCCAATTCATTGTTTATCCCCGTTATTTCAGGGGCAGGAAACCTCAATCACTTCTGGCAGTATAACGCCAAAAGCTCATCAACTTTACTGCGGGCAAGAATATTTCTACTTATTGTCCGGCGGGCTTTAACAATGTAAAGGGAAGCTTGATGATACCATTCCCGTGTCATCGGCGTGTCATGATTGGATATAAGTACGGGGATATCCTGTTGCGACGAGAGATTATAGGCGAGCCGCGCCAGATTTTCCTGATCCAGGAGGTTAAAACTATTTGTATGGTAGGCTGTAAAATTTGCCGTTGCTGAAAGAGGCGCATAAGGTGGATCGCAATAAACGACTGAGCCTTTTGGCGCTTTAGTTAGTGCGATTCCGTAATGCTGGCAGATAAAAGAGGCCTTTTGGGATTTTTCGGCAAACCAGTACAACTCATCTTCCGGAAAATACGGTTTTTTATAGCGCCCGAAAGGAACGTTAAACTCGCCCCGTGAGTTATAGCGGCAAAGGCCATTATAACAGTGGCGATTAAGGTACAGAAACAACACACTGCGATAGAATGGGTCTTTACTGTTGTTGAACTCTTCTCTCAGGTGATAGAAGATCTCAGACGTGTTGAACTCTGGTGAAAATAAGGGACGGACATGACCAATAAATTCATCCGCACTGGATTTTACTGTGTTGTACAGGTTGATTAGATCACTGTTGATATCTGATAAGATGTAAGAATCATAATCGGTATTCAGGAATACCGAACCTGCGCCAACAAATGGCTCAATTAAGCGCTCGCCCTCTGGCAGATAACGTTTAATGTCATCCACCAAAGGGTATTTTCCACCGGCCCATTTTAAGAAAGCGCGTTTTTTTTTCATGCCGCCAAATAAAGTATTCAATAATTTCAGAGCCGCAGATTGTACTCTGTTTAGGACAGCATATCAGCGCCTAATAAAAATAGTTTTATTTTTTCAGATCTTGATGAACCTGTTGTAGTTTTCTCACCCAGGGTTTTTGAGTCTGAATGTCTGTAGGGAGTAAAGAAATTGCCTTTTTGGCCTCAGAAGCGGAGTTGTAGCTACCGTAGATCAAAATAAACCATGTTTTATCATTACGTTTGGTTTCATAAACCTTGTAATTAACAAGGTTATTCTTTTTCGCAAAAGCGATCAAGGTATCAGAGCGACTTGCGCTACTCAATTGAAGTGTAAACCGATTTGCAGGTACTTTCAGTAAGTCATCAATGATGGCAGGTTTAGCTGTTTCCTTGTGCTGCTTGTCTGTTTTTTCTATTTTGGGAGGTGCAACCTTTTCAGTTTTTTTCTGTTCTTCCGGCGGGATTACCGTTTGTTTTACCGGGTTATTTTGTGATGATGACAGATTTTTTTGTGCCGTATTTTTTTGCACAGTATCGTTAATGTTGCTCTGTTGTTGATTTAAAGCATCAGAAATATCGCCAGGTAACTCTATGCGTTGGTTGTAGCCACCCGTTCCGGTTGTTGCAGGAGCGGGATCTTGACTAGGTGTACTGCTGATTGGTGGCATACCGATTTCGCGCGGATTATTTGTTGGCGATGTCGATGTGGCAGGTTCAGATGGATTTCCCTGCATACTATTTTGCGCATTAGTCGCTTGCGTGTTAGTAGAAGATGATGGAGAGCCTGGCAGATCGATATTTTTCTCGACTGAATTCTGTGATTGCTGTTTTTCATGCTCGGTTGGGGATTTCAGGGCAGAACTGATAGCGATAATCAGTAGTAAAAGCACCAGTATACCGACCCCAATCATCATTTGTTGACGCGATACTGCCAGCTTTGGGCGTTGGTTTTGAGTTCGTGATCGCGGAGGGCGGCGATCAGAAGCATCAGGTTTAAATTCGTTTTTTGTTTCTTGCTTATTTTCTGATTTTAATTCGTCCATATGCCCTCCCAGTCGAGATAATACTGCCAATTACTATTCTATAGGTTTGGTCTATAGGTTTGGCAGCCTGACCTAACTAAAACCGGTAATAAAACTGATAGTGTATTATACCCTTTATCTTTCAAGTTGCCTCTTTGTTGGCGGCAACTTGAAAGCTATCAGGTGTATCTATCAATGTAGCTATTTTATAGCAAACAGCTAGAAAATGATGGATCACTCTCTGCAACGTCGAATGGCATCTAATATGACGTTTGTACTGATATCAGAACGAAGTTCTGCTTCCCCTATAACCTTAGGCAAAATCAGACGAAGTTTACCCGCTGATACTTTTTTATCACGCATTATATGAGGTAAATAATCTTCAGGGGACATGATTGCCGGGCCGTGAACAGGGAGTTTTGCTCTTTCCAGCAAGTTGATAATACGTTGTGTATCCTGACTGGAAAATGTTCCAACAAGTTCAGACGCTCGTGCAGCCATTACCATACCCGCAGCGACTGCTTGACCATGCAGCCAGACACCATAACCCATTTCCGCTTCAATGGCATGTCCGAAAGTATGGCCGAGATTTAATAAAGACCGCATTCCACTGCGTTCATATTCATCTGCTGCGACGACAAATGCCTTCAGTTCACAGCAACGACGAATACAGTAAGCCATTGCCTGATGATCAAGAGCGATTAATTTCTCAATATTGTCTTCAAGCCAGCTAAAAAACTCACCATCCAGAATCACGCCATATTTGATCACTTCCGCTAAACCGGCATACAACTCTTGGGCTGGCAGGGTATTTAAACAATTGAGATCAATAACAACGGAGGCAGGTTGGTAAAAAGCCCCAATCATGTTTTTACCAAGGGGATGGTTGACCCCTGTTTTTCCGCCAACGGAAGAGTCAACCTGAGAAAGTAGAGTGGTGGGTATCTGAATGAAACGAATGCCGCGTTGATAGCTGGCGGCAGCAAACCCCGTCATATCACCGATGACACCACCACCGAGAGCGATAAGCGTTGTGTCACGAGCGTGATTATTTTCCAGTAAGGCAGAAAATATATCATTGAGCACAAGAAGTGATTTGTATTGTTCACCGTCAGGCAAGATAACTTCATTTACCTGAAGACCCATACTCTGCAATGTGGATTTCACCTGTTCAAGATACAGGGGTGCCAGTGTTTCATTGGTCACTATCATGACCTGCTGACCAGATTGCAGGGGCTTGAATGCTTCACTGCTGGAAAACAGCCCTTGGGCGATGGTAATCGGATAGCTTCTTTCACCTAACGTAACAATCACTTGTTCCATATCAGCTTTCGCCTTATCGTGTGCTGCGGAGCGAGTCCGCAAAGATCAATTTTTTTCCAATAGCTCAATAATTTGGTTAGCTACAACTTTGGCACTTTGCTCATCTGTACGTATAGTCAGGTCAGCAATTTCCTCATAAAGAGGATTGCGCTCATCAGCCAGATTTTCTAAAACTTCACGTGCTGGTGCATCAACTTGAAGTAAAGGGCGTTTTTTGTCGCGCTGGGTACGAGCTAACTGTTTTTCTATGGTTGTTTCTAAATAGACGACCACACCACGGGCAGACAGACGATTGCGGGTTTCTTTTGATTTAACTGAACCACCCCCAGTTGCCAATACAATGCCTTGTTTCTCAGTCAGTTCGTTAATTATTTTTTCTTCGCGTTCACGGAAGCCTTCTTCGCCTTCCACATCGAATACCCAGCCCACGTCAGCTCCGGTACGTCGCTCAATTTCTTGATCAGAGTCGTAAAACTCCATATTGAGTTGCTGAGCTAACTGACGACCAATAGTGCTTTTGCCGGCACCCATAGGCCCAACCAGAAAGATATTGCGTTTCTCTGCCATGTTTTTGGTATTACTAAGATATTTGTTAATGATAACCCGCCCCGCCAATCAGATTAGCCGCGGGACCTAAACTGAAACCTCATGAGTGAGAATGTGAGATCAGATAGAAAAATTATCTCAATACATCAGCCTATATTGCAACTATATAAATTTGCACGAACCTGTGAAGTAAGGTTCATGCTTTTTCGGCTGATTATGATCCTACCTGTGTATATTCCGATAGGCTCTTACTGGTGATGAGAGACCTGCTCACTCAATTAGGTAAACCTTGTATGCTAAATTACTCTCAGCGTCAAATCCATAAACAGGTCAGACCAAGAAAAATAACCAGCAATATGGTAGAAAAAGCACAGAGACCTTTATCAACTAACTGATAAATATGTATATATTTTAAATTGATCAAATATTGTCCAGTTGAGGTGTAATAAAAATTACGAGCTCCCTTCGACTATGCCGTTCTCCTTGCTGGCTAAATAATGATCCCAACAGAGGAATGTCTGATAAGTAAGGAACTTTTTGTGTACTGGCGCCTTTTTTCTGTTGGAAAATTCCACCCAGAATGAGGGTTTCGCCGTTTCTGACGGTAACTTGTGTCATAATTTCCTGTTTATCGATAGCCAGATTTTCATTCCCTCCCTGATTAATAGGAAGGCCGGGCGCATTCTGGCTGATTTTCAACATTAACCGGATTTTTCCTTGCCTTAAAATGTGTGGAGTTACTTCCATGCCTAATACTGCCTCCTTGAATTGAATAGTTGTTTTGTTTTTATTCTGAACGAGATAAGGGATATCAGAACCCTGTTTGATACTGGCGGGTTGTTGATGTGAAGCGGTCAGACGTGGGCTGGCGATGATATCCAGTTGATTTTCCTGCTCCAGGGCGCTGAGTTCCATTTCTAACAGATTTGCATGGATGCGGGCAGTGTTCAGTACTAATCGGTGGCTTTGATTTCCTGCGGGTTGATGCAGGTTCAAGCGGTTGAGACCGAGTGAGCGATTTTGTGGATCGGCTGCGATACCCCAGTGAATACCTAGCTCATGTAATGCTTCTCTGCTGCTCGTGACAATATGGGCTGTGATTTGCACTTGTTGCTGTGGTGTGTCCACTTCTTTCAGCCAGTTTTTGATGCGAGTGATAGCATCAAACTTATCTTCTAATATCAAACTATTCGTTAAATTATCATGTTCCACTTTTCCCCATTTTGTCAGTAAGGCAGGCGTGTTTTTTTGTAATTGTTCTGTTATTTGTCCGGCATCGGCGTATTGCAGAGGAATAACCTGATATTCTATTTCTTGTTCTTCTTGATCTGTCGGGAAGAACTGAACTTCTTCATCTAGGTTATTTTTTGGCGGCTGAAAAGGATCTCTCACTGTCATTGAATAAGTTGTTTCTTCCGGTTCTATTTCTTCGGCGAAACAGGAAAAAGTCAGGAGCAGGAAGGCCAGTAAAGCGAAAGCACGACAATTCATCATTTTTCCTCATAGCCAATATCTTTCAGCACCATACGGACAGTCAGACTATTATCGGCAGGTGTGATCGTGAGATGTTTTATCAGCAAGATAGGTTGTAATTGCTGAATCTCATTGATGAAACGGAGTAATTGTTCATAGGTCAGTGACAGTATGATATGCCATAAAACCTGATCCCCTTCTTTGATGCTTTTCCATTCCATGAGTTGACTCCCGGAATTGACCAAAGGCTGGTGGAGTCGTTTAAGTACGGTAGTTTTTAGCGGCGATGAGATATGGCCGTTCTGGCCGAGTTTGACTGTTATTTGTTGGATCTGCTGGTGGAGCTCAGTCAGGTTAGGTAATGCGGAAAATTGGTTTTGAGATAAGGCGAGATCATTTTTTTGTTCTGTCAGTTTAACTTGAAGAGAATGAATGACATCTTCACTCTTTTGCCAAACAAAAAAATAGAAGCCCAATATAAGAGGAATGATCACCAATTGCTGCAATAAAAATAACTGCCATATGGGGCGAAATAGCCACACAAGATAATTATTTCTCATTTCTGTCTCCCATCAACCAGTCTGCATCAATGGTGAATACCTTAAGATAATCCTCAGATGTGGTGGTCATTTTTTTCAACTGGACATTGATAAGTGAAGTATTACCTGTCAGGTTATCCAATAAATTGGAGACATCTTCATAACTTTGGCTGTTGGCTGCAAAAACTAATTGCCCGGTGTCATCACTGAAAGCAGTAAGCCAGCTTTTTTCCGGTAATAAATGAGGAAGTTGGCGAAAGAGTTGTAAATATCGTTGATTCTGTTCCATGAATATCTGTTTTTTCCTGACTTGTTGGGTCAACTGATGGTGATGATGAACCGCTTGTTCTGTTTCATTGATAATTTGTTTTATTTGCTCAAGTTGCTGGCTATTTTGGGCAAATCGAACGTGATATTGTTCGATTTTCTGCTGCTGTTGTATTGAGATAAATATGAAAAAAGCCCCCCATAGAATCAATTGCAGGCCAAGAAATAATCCCCATTTCCAGTATTGGCGTTTAAGTTTTGCCTGACGCCAGGGCAAGAAATTAACCTGATACATCATTGGTCATCCGGTCTGAGAGCCAGCCCGGCAGCTATAACGAAAGCATCTGTTTGTGTCGGCAGTGGAGGCTGATAATGGCGAAATGCTGCCAGCATATGCCAGACGTCAACGGGTTCTTTGGGTACGGTTTGCTGTTTTTCTTTATTGATATCAGTAGATTGTTCGTCACTGTAGTAAATGGTGTGATTTTTACTCTCTGTTGTAATGGGTAACTGGTTAATAACTTGTGCCAGAAATGGATGAGACTGGGTTGAGATCAATCCATAATTAAAAGGGAGATTAGCTGGAGCGACCCACAGCCAGTCAGTTATCCGTTTATGGATCAACCAGCTGTCATTGGGAATACCGGCAGATTCTGCTGCATAACGTAATGCACAGGGCGCAATATCAATGGCATCAGGGAATAAACCAATTTCTGCGAGCAGTTCAATCCAGAAGTTGAGATCTTTTTGTCGGGTTGCACTGATGCAGATTTGCTGACCATGAACCCGATAATCCAGGGCAAGATCAGTGACAGGAAATTGTTTTTCAGCGTTGGCGTGAACAAACCATCCGAGTTCAGGCTCCTGTAATGAGATGTGGTGAGGCAAAGCAATCTGTTTCTGTAGGGTTTGCTGAACAGGCAGGGCCAGTCTTAATTTAATCTTGTTAGGTAATATTTGACGCCATTGCATTAGAATATGCTGTAATTTTTCAGGGTGCTGTAACCATCCTCCTGAGACAGTGCCGTGTGGTGTGTCTTTTAATAATGGTATTTCATTAAATAACGGTAACTTATTAAATAAAGAGTATTGCCAGCAATGACGGAGTTGCCAGCCATTGCGGCGTTTAATAGCCGCGATTGCCCGAATGTAATGTTCATGGATATCCAATCCGATATACCATCTTGATGGGTACATGTCGTGATCTCCTTATCAGTGATGAGTGACAAGTTGTTATTAAATGAAAGGACATATTCATTGTGTTGTATAGCCTTTATACTACGTACTAATCGTTTATAAATTGCCTCATTAACATGGCGTGAGAAATTTCAGGTGAAGTTCATAAAGTATTTTTTGATCCTTGTCGTTGTTTGCATTTTATTGGGAACCGTCTCGATTTTGGGTTTGTACAAATATATCGAACCACAGTTGCCAGATGTCGCGACTTTAAAGGATGTCCGATTACAGACACCAATGCAGGTATTCAGTGCTGATGGCGAACTTATTGCCCAATATGGTGAAAAACGTCGTTTGCCGCTGACCTTGTCCGAAATACCGCCTTTAATGGTGAAAGCCTTTATTGCCACGGAAGATAGCCGTTTTTATGAACACCATGGTGTTGATCCGATAGGTATTATCCGTGCGGTCTCAGTTGTGATGACTTCTGGTCATGCTTCTCAGGGGGCAAGTACTATTACTCAGCAACTTGCGAGGAACTTTTTCCTCAGTCCGGAAAAGACTTTGATACGTAAGGCTAAAGAAGCGTTTCTGGCGATTAAAATTGAGCAATTGTTAACCAAAGATGAAATTCTTGAGCTATATCTCAACAAAATCTACCTTGGTTATCGTGCTTATGGTGTCGGTGCCGCAGCACATGTCTATTTTGGCAAAAACGTTAATGAATTGACTTTGGGTGAAATGGCGATGATTGCCGGATTGCCGAAAGCGCCTTCTACCTTTAACCCACTCTATTCTCATGAGCGGGCGCTTAATCGCCGCAATGTGGTATTGGGGCGTATGCTGGAGGAGGGATACATCACTCAACAACAATATTATCAGGCAAGAAGTGAGAAATTAATTGCCCGTTACCACACTCCGCAAATTGTTTTCTCTGCGCCTTACCTGACTGAAATGGTAAGGCAGGAAATGATTAACCGTTATGGTGAAAATGCCTATACGGATGGCTATAAGGTCTATACCACGATTACACGTAAACCCCAACTGGCGGCTGTTGATGCTGTTCGTACCAATGTGATTGATTATGATGTCCGTCATGGTTATCGCGGTGCTCAGGAAGTGTTATGGAAAGCTGGTCAACCAGCATGGAGCCAGTCTCAGATCATCGATAAACTGAAAACTTTGCAGAAATATGATCCTTTGTTACCTGCTGTTGTGACGAAATCCGATGCAACTCAGGCAGAAGCCATATTGACGGATGGCAGTAAAGTTGAACTGACTATGGCGGGAGTTCACTGGGCGCGTCGATTTAAGACAGACAATCTGCAAGGGCCTCCACCGCAAAGTGTTAATGAAGTCATTCGAACCGGTGAACAGATTTGGGTCAGGAAAGTCAATGACATCTGGTGGCTGGCTCAATTACCGGAAGTTAATGCTGCGCTGGTTTCCATCAACCCGATGAATGGTGCGATAGAAGCATTGGTCGGTGGATTTAATTTTGAATTGAGTAAATTTAACCGCGTAACTCAATCGTTGCGTCAGGTTGGCTCCAATATCAAACCGTTCCTGTATACCGCTGCGATGGATAAAGGTCTGACACTGGCATCGTTGCTTAACGATGCACCTATCAGCCGTTGGGATGCAGGCGCGGGTACTGACTGGCGTCCCAAAAACTCTCCACCAACCTATGATGGTCCGATTCGTCTGCGTCAGGGATTGGGGCAATCCAAGAACGTGGTGATGGTGCGCGCTATGCGTGCAATGGGTGTTGATTATGCTGCTGATTACCTGAAACGCTTTGGTTTGCCGGGTGAAAATGTTGTCCGCACAGAGTCGTTGGCATTGGGGTCTCCTTCTTTCACACCAATGCAATTAGTGCGTGGTTATGCAGTGATGGCAAATGGTGGTTATCTGGTCGATCCTTATTTCATTAACAAAATTGAGAATGATGAAGGAAAAGTCCTGTTTGAAGCGAAGCCGAAGATTGCTTGTCCGCAGTGTACCGATATTCCTGTAATCTATGGTGATACCACCCGTTCCATTGAATTATCTGAAGATTCGATTGAAAACGTAGCCCACTCCAATCTTTCTGCCGAGCCAGCTTTACCTCAGCCGGATCTGGAAAGTGTCGCGCCTAATGTGCATACCGATGATCAGCAGTATGCTCCGCATGTTATCAGCACACCGTTGGCGTTTCTGATCCATGACGCTCTGAAAACCAATATCTTTGGTGAGCCGGGTTGGATGGGAACAGGCTGGCGTGCTGCTCGTGATTTGAAGCGCCGTGATATTGGCGGCAAAACCGGGACAACCAACAGCTCGAAAGATGCATGGTTCTCAGGTTATGGGCCAGATAGGGTTGCGACAGTCTGGATTGGTTTCGATGAGCACAGTAAAAGTCTGGGACGGACACCTGCTCTGAAAGGGGAAGGTGGAGCGAAAACGGCGCAGCCAATTTGGGATGATTTCATGAAAATGGCATTGGAAGGGGTGGCGGAAAAAGAGATGGAACCGCCAGAAGGTATTGTGTCTGTCACAATTGATCGGGCGACAGGCAAACTCTCCAATGGTGGGGCAAATACCCGTAAGGAATATTTTATTGAAGGTACGCAGCCGACAGAATATACCGTACCAGAGGCGGGAACGACAGTGATAGAGAATGGCGAAAGCCATGAGCTGTTCTGATTGTTTTTAAATACCAGCACTTAGGTAGTAAATAAAGTTAAAGATTTTTCTAATGTATATTGGGTAATGGTGTTTAATTAATTTTATATAGTCATAAGAAATGGGCATTAAAGATCATGATCTTTAATGCCCTTTCATCATCTTGCTACATACCTGCTGTAAGCGTAGTCCTAGCGTTTTTCATTCAGATATCGTTGTGCAAAAAATAAGGCGCTGATGTTTCTGGCTTCGTTAAAATCGGGATGTTCCAATAGTGACATCATATCTGTTATTGGCCAGCAAACCTGCACCAGAGGTTCCGGTTCATCTCCTTCCAGATTTTCGGGATAGAGATCTTGCGCAATGACAATGTTCATTTTGCTGGAAAAATAAGAGGGAGCCATCGTCAGTTTTGTCAGTAGTTCAAGCTTTTTTGCTCCTAATCCTACTTCTTCCTTTAATTCACGGTTGGCGGCTTCAAGGATACTTTCCCCCGCATCAATCGCTCCCTTAGGAAAACCTAACTCATATTGCTCAATACCAACGGCGTACTCACGTATCAGAAGTAACTCATCACCAATCACCGGAATGATGAGGACTGCTTCATGATTAGCCGGCTTCATGCGCTCATAAATACGTCTGGCACCATTACTGAATTCAAGATCAACGGACTGGATGTTGAATAGACGAGAATGGGCAATATCACTTATATTCAATATCTTAGGCTTTTTCAGATCAATCATGCTTGCCCCTGGCGGTTATTGCGCATTAGTCAATTGAAAAATAATCCATCCAATCAGCTCATGGCGCTTGGGAAATACAATTTTTGTAGTGACATTGGATGTGAATCCAAACTCTGCTTTAATATGGCCGATTATGCCAGTAAATGATAGCGATTATCGCTTGTATGTATTTTTGTTACTATCTTACTCTTGCACAAAAAAACTTCTTTTTACGAGCGGGTGTGAGAAAATTTATATAACATTTTGTAAATAAAATTAAAAATAGGAAGCGAGAATAGGAATAACCTGATTCTGAGTAATTCTTTAGATTGTTATTTTGTCAGCCTCTGTATTGCTTTATGGGCGTGGAGAAAAAATGAGCTCACTAGTCATTATATTGGCTATTTTTATCGTTAGCCTGACTATAATGGCTTCCTTTCTGACTTTCAGATGGAGGCGTTCTGATAACGCGCGTTACTTGTCATTGATGGCTAAAGCAGCTAGCCGCAAGCTAAGTGCGGATGAATCTCAAGCTATTGAGTCTTATCTGAAAAATATCCTGCCCAAAATGAAATCAGACAGGAGCTATATGTCCGGCTGTCCGGCGTTGCCGGTCAGAAATGATACGGTTTATACCATTAGCCATACCATAACCCGTTTTTCCGCTGCTTCAGAAGAAGCGCAGCATTGGCGCTATTATGTTGATGAAACGGAAATACATTTTCCTGCAATGCTTGAGCCGTTTGTTAATCAGCGGAATACGGTAGACATTGTTCAAACTTCTTCGATACCGCTCGTTATTACAGTGAATGGTCATTGTCTGACAGATTATCAGCAGAATCTGAATACCCCAAATTTTAAGAAAACGGAACACGCTTCAATTCAGAAGAACGGTAATTCGAATGCCAATTTGCTGTATGTGCGAAAGGAAACGCCGGAAGAGTATCGTCTGCGCCACTCAACAGGTATCCAGGAAGGCGTTCTGATGTGCATGGGGCTTTCCTTATGGTTTCTGGCTCTTTTTGTGCCTATACCTTTATTGCCGTGGCTAATGTTGATTTCTATTCTGCTTATACTTGCCAGTTTTTGGCCACTTTTCAGGTGGCCATCTTCACGTAATTTGTTGAATATAAATTGCTTTAGCGGGATATTGAAACGCTGGGGTGTTTTCAGTGAGTTTGAGCCGGAACACAAAAAAAATATCTCATTGGGCGGAATTGACCTGATTTATCCCGCTCACTGGGAGCCATACCTTGCTCATGAGCTTGATCAAAATACTGATGTGGATATGTATTCCAGTTGCCATGTTGTACGACAGGGGCGTTATCTCTCGTTGCATGAGGAGGAAAAACACTATCCCTACCAACGTTATCGAAAGAACCAGATGTTGGTGGTATTTTCTGTTTTAGCTATGTTATTACTGTATTTTTATCAACCCGCCAGTTTATCTATGCGGTTGAGTTTTGCATGGCTGCACGGCAGTAATACCAAGGTTATTACCAGCGTCAATGAACTGCTAAATATGCCACTTCGGGAAGGGGATGTACTGAGAGTTAAAGGCACAGGAATGTGTTACATGCCACCTATGCTGGATACTTTTCCTGGTCAGAATGGACTCTCTTTTGCTCCATTTAACTGTTTTGGTGTCTATTGGAATAATGGCAGCGCATTACCCAGACCGGAATCAGAAATTATTAATAAAGCATCAGCATTGCTCACAACAGTTAATGAGCAACTACGCCCAATGGAAAATAGCCGGAAATCTAATTCCAATCTGAATGAAGTGATTGCTAAGTCGGGAATGATACTACTCGATAATTTTTCTCAAATCATTTTGAATACTCAGGCACTTTGTCAGAAGGACATGGATTGCAACCGTCTAAAAAATGCTCTGATTAATCTGGGTAATGGCAAAGATTGGGATGATCTTTTGTATCGGGCAGAAAAAGGAAAATTGAATGGAACCAAAGTATTATTACGCTCTGTGAGTGCTGATGCATTGGGAAAACTTGTTGATGCCACCACTTCCTCATTTATTTACCGGGAAATTGATAAAGTGAGTATTCTCATAAACAGCCCTCCGCCGGGAGGTGTTTTGCTGATTAGTGATGAAGACCGCCCACTGGTTGAATATCCGCTTGCGCCGATCATTTTTTATGAGTACACCGCTTTGCAACAATGGGGAGAATTGCTACGGCTGGCGAATATATTGACACATATACCATTTGAAACCGAAGGTATTGTGACGGGGTTATCTGAAGATGCAAACGGTACTCGTCATATCATGTTACATAGTGAACCTGATTCTATTACGTTGATTCGTTATCTGGGAAGTTGCCTCTTTTTGGCAGTAATTATGGCGACATTAATTGTTAATAGCATATTGGTTATTAAGAAAAAACAAAAAAACAGTCAGCGTCTTGTGCGGATCAGACAGTACTATGACAATTGTTTCAATCTGAAACAACCGCCGATGAATTAGTGATAATCACGCGGGCTATGTTACCCTAAATTTGTCTTTAGCCAGCAAGCTTTAATCAGAGAGAACAGAGAGAAACAACCATGCCTAATTCAGACAATGATCACGCTGTTCGCCTTGATAAGTGGCTGTGGACTGCCCGTTTTTACAAGACCCGTTCCATCGCGCGTGAAATGATTGATGGAGGAAAAGTCCATTATAATGGGCAGCGGAGTAAGCCGAGTAAACTGGTTGAGTTGAACGCAGCAATTAAATTGCGTCAGGGCAATGATGAGAAAACAGTGACAGTTTTGGCATTGAGCGGACAAAGGCGCAGTGCCACAGAAGCTCAACAGCTTTATCAGGAAACAGAAGAAAGCATCATTAATCGGGAAAAGATGGCTTTGGCTCGTAAAATGAATGCATTGACGATGCCACATCCTGATCGCCGTCCAGACAAGAAAGAACGGCGTACCCTGATTAAATTCAAGAACACAAAATTTAATGAGTCGGAATAACCGTCTCAGTGAAATGAGAGAGATTTATGATTAAGCATGACCAATTACACCGCTTTTTATTTGAAAGCCATTCTGTCAGGGGGGAACTTGTTTCTGTAAGCGAGACTTACCAGCGAATGCTGGAGAATCACCATTTTCCCCAACCTGTACAGCAATTGTTGGGTGAGTTGTTGGTCGTTACCAGTCTGTTGACTGCCACATTGAAATTCAACGGGGATATCACAGTACAAATTCAAGGTGATGGGCCTGTTAAGCTGGCGGTCATTAATGGAAATAACCGCCAGCAAATGCGTGGTACTGCGCGCATTGATGGTGATGTCAATGCTGCAAGTCGTCTGCGTGATATGGTTGGTAATGGTTATATGGTCATTACCATTACACCAACAGAAGGTGAACGTTATCAAGGTGTAGTCGCATTGGAAGGAGAGACACTGGCTGAATGTTTGGATGCTTACTTCAAACAGTCAGAACAATTGCCGACTCGTTTGTTTATCCGAACTGGCATGCAGGATAACAAAATGGCGGCTGGGGGCATGTTATTGCAAATCCTGCCGGGTGCACAGGCAGGCAGTGATGACATGCTTGACCATCTGGTTCAACTGACTGCGACCATCAAAGGCGAAGAGTTGTTTACGCTGGATGTGAAAGAAATTCTGCATCGTCTTTACCATGAAGAAGATGTCACTCTGTATGAACCTCAGCAGGTTGAGTTCCGTTGCACCTGCTCTCACCAACGTTGTGCTGATACTCTGGTAACATTACCGGAAGCGGATCTGCAAGATATTCTTCATCAAGATGGAAAAATTGACATGGAATGTGAATTCTGTGGTATGCACTATATTTTTGATGAGAAAGCTCTTAACGAAATTAAAATAGCGAAGAAAGAACAGTTACATTAACTCTATTTATGATTTATTTTTAGAGGGCGTATAAATACGCCCTTTTTATTATTTAAAAATTTTTATTTCGTGTTCTATGTCTCATATAAACCTAAAAAAATAATATAATTTCAATTTTTTGATAACAATCGCTGTTAATTAGTCATAATTATTTATTATTTCTGGCAGAGATAGAGATTAAATCTAACTGATCAGGAGCAATAAATAAATGAGCGTTACAGGCATTACTGTGCAGGAACTTATGGTTTATGGTATTCGTGATGTAAGCGAAGTTATTTATAACCCAAGTTATGAATTGTTATTCTCTGAAGAAACGAAATCTTCTTTACAAGGATATGAGAAAGGCACATTGACCAATCTTGGTGCTGTCGCAGTAGATACCGGGATCTTCACAGGGCGTTCTCCTAAAGACAAATATATTGTGCGCGATGAGGTGACTCGCGACACGGTATGGTGGGCAGATCAGGGAAAAGGTAAGAACGATAATAAACCGCTCAGCCAGGAAACTTGGTCTCATCTTAAAGGATTAGTCACTCAGCAGCTTTCAGGCAAACGTTTATTTGTGGTTGATGCTTTCTGTGGGGCTAATGCGGATACTCGTCTGAAAGTACGTTTCATCACAGAAGTGGCGTGGCAGGCGCATTTTGTCAAAAACATGTTTATTCGCCCATCTGATGAAGAGCTCTTTGATTTTGCCCCTGATTTTATTGTGATGAACGGTGCGAAATGTACCAACCCACAATGGAAAGAGCAGGGACTGAATTCTGAAAACTTTGTTGCTTTTAACCTGACAGAACGGATGCAGCTGATCGGCGGTACTTGGTACGGTGGTGAAATGAAAAAAGGGATGTTCTCAATGATGAACTACCTGTTGCCACTGAAAGGTATTGCTTCCATGCACTGTTCTGCCAATGTGGGTGAAGATGGTGATGTTGCTGTTTTCTTCGGTCTTTCTGGTACGGGAAAAACCACGCTTTCTACTGATCCGAAACGTAAATTGATCGGTGATGATGAACATGGCTGGGATGACGACGGCGTGTTTAACTTTGAAGGTGGTTGCTATGCAAAAACCATCAACCTTTCGAAAGAAGCTGAGCCCGATATTTATCACGCTATTCGCCGTGATGCTCTACTGGAAAACGTCACTATACTGGCAGATGGCACTGTTGATTTCAATGATGGTTCAAAAACAGAAAACACTCGCGTTTCTTATCCTATCTACCATATCGAAAATATTGTTAAACCTGTCTCAAAAGCAGGTCATGCAACTAAAGTCATTTTCCTGACTGCTGATGCTTTCGGGGTACTGCCTCCTGTGTCCTGCCTGACGCCAGAACAGACTCAATATCATTTCCTGTCTGGTTTTACAGCAAAATTGGCAGGAACAGAGCGTGGTGTAACAGAACCAACGCCAACTTTCTCTGCATGTTTTGGGGCGGCATTCCTGTCATTACACCCGACTCAGTATGCAGAAGTGCTGGTCAAGCGTATGCAGGCATCCGGGGCGAAAGCCTATTTAGTTAATACGGGTTGGAATGGCACTGGCAAACGAATCTCTATCAAAGATACCCGAGCGATTATTGACGCTATCTTAAATGGCAATATTGAAGATGCGGATACCATTGAATTGCCGATTTTTGATTTGGCTGTACCAACAACATTATCGGGCGTCGATACGGGTATCCTCGATCCACGCAACACGTATGCAGATAAATCTGAGTGGGATGCGAAAGCCAAAGATTTGGCACAGCGTTTCATTGATAACTTCGACAAATATACAGATACCGCTGCTGGTGTAGCATTGGTAAACGCAGGGCCTAAGCTGTAAGAGACTCAGATTAGCTGGATGAAACAAGGTGGGACTGCGGTCTCACCTCAGATTAGGATATAACTAAACGAAATAATACCGTTAAAAAATGCTAGTGGAAGCCGTTATGCGATACGAATGCAAAAACAAGCATGAAAAAGATAAAATCGATTTCAAAGCTGTCCGTCAGGGTAAGATTCAGATGATTCAAAAGTTTATTGCCGCTAAATAAAAAAGAGGCGGAGAATAAAGACAAAATCGTATTTAAGCCTCTTTAAAATCAATAGCCAGTTTAGTAAGACTCAGACTACTGATAAACCCCGTTGAAAGAATAACGGGGTTTTTTATATACAAAAAAAAGCCAGCATGAAGTTGCTGGCTATAAAAGTAAACACTGGAAGCAATGTGAGCAATGTCGTACTTTCACATGACCCTGAAGGTGGTGCACTGAAAGTAATAATAATGATAATCGTTCTCAATATCGTTTGTAAAGCGTTTTTTTAATCAAATTTCGTTTTTCAATTTTAATAAGGAAAATACATGCTACCCAAGTTACCACAAGGTATTGAGTGCTTTATCGGCAATGCTGCCTTAATCCCTGATGAAATCGGTGAATCCCCAAGCAGTGTCTATAGTTTTATTCAGGGTAACGATTGCTTTTTTCTCAAGTATTCTCCCATCGTTTATGCAAATACGACTTATAGTGTCATGCGGGAGGCTTCAGTGCTGAATTGGCTTAATGGTCGCCTGAATGTGCAGGAAGTTGTGTGTGTTGCAGAGAATTCAGAAGGGGAGTTTATGATCACACGTTGTATACCCGGAGAGCCGTTGTACACACGGATAAATGCTCATCAACCTGTTCTGGAACTGTTTCGTGAAGCTGTTCGTCAGATACAGGCTGTATCCATAATCAATTGTCCATTTGACTCCGGGGTTAATTTTCGTCTTCAGGAACTGGAGTATTTGCTGAATAACAATTTGTGTGCTGAAGAATATGACCTTGGGCAATGGCCGGGAATAGCGACTCCACAAGATTTACTGGCACGTCTTCATGCTACGTTACCGAGTGAAGAAAAGGTATTTTCCCATGGAGATCTTTGTGACTGTAATATCTTCGTTGATGCACATGACGAATTGTACTTCCTTGATCTTGGCCGAGGCGGAATGGCAGATCGCTGGCTGGATATTGCATTTATTCATCGCAACTTACGTGAAGAGGTTTTGATAAGTACAGCTAGCGAATTTCTGGATACGCTTGGCGGTCTTGATAACTCAGCCAAGCGCGTGTTCTTCGAGCAATTAGATGAACTATTCTAACCTGGTATGCACTCACTTAGCTGATGCAGGAATGAGTGCTCCGTAGTTTTCTCCAATTCCATTTGGTAGAGGTTTTGTGTACTGATGTCAGAAAATTGATACGATGTTGATTGATAACCCCGTAACCAGAGCAGAAACCACCCTGTATGTACATCAGGGCATAGCCCGGCGAAGCGAAATCCACCTTTTTTTAACTGTGGATATAACCTCAATGCCTCTTCACACGCAGGAAGTCTTAAATAGATTAACTGGTTGGCAGGGTAATCTATGATTTCCGATAAGAAGTCAGAATCAACCTCATACAATGTGATCTCCAAACGTCGTCCACTGATTTTAGAACTAATGAGCTTGGAGTTAACTAGATTAGAATTAAAAAGAGAGTACTCTCCTTGTTGTTCATCGGGTGATGATTCGCCAACGTATTGTCCTATCTGGTCGGCCCAGTCTCGCAAGGGATGTGGCCAGTTCAGTTTAGGCAATGGAAATGCTTTAAGAGGCAAAATACCTTGTACAATACTTTCAGGCTCTGCTAACCCGAATGGCGAATCGACATAGTCCAGCATCAGTGCTGTCGAGCAAAAGCCGAGGTTTTGTGCTAAATACTGGCTTTTCAGGTGCGAACAGACTTGTTTTATCGTCAACAAACTATACTGCTGTTCTTTCGCATAGTGGCACAAATAGCGCCCCAAAGATTTAGCAATACCTCTGCCTTGAAATCCCGGATACACAGCAACCAACGCTAATTCAGCCTGATTTTGCTGCACAACATCTTTAATAAGCGACGCGTGACCAATCAGATGTCCCTGATAAAAAGCCAAGGCTGAATACCATCTTCCTGTAGTTTGATAGTCATCTATCAATCTGGGCAGATAGACATCAGGATAAACGTATGAATCACCGTAAACTTCACGGAATAATTTGCTGATATGTTTTCCGTCACCTGATTGATAGCTGCGGATCTGGATAGCAGAAGGAAAAATAGTCATAGATTTCAACCTTCAATTATAACTACGCAGATCCACAACTCGCTGCAATTTACCTGAACGCGGGTGGGTATACATTGCATCAATATTCGTTTGAACGATCTCCAGCATATTTTGGTGGAAGTGAGCAGTGTTCAGTTCGGGGCATGCTGAGAGTATGTTATGGTGGATTTTTTTAGTATCGATTGGTTGCGGGCTGGCTACTAACAATTTGATTTTGTCTTTTGACGCCTCTTGAGACAGTACCAACTGCCAGGCAATTAACTCTGTTTGTGATGATAACTGGGTAGCTAAGTCGTCAGGAAATAGTGAAAGATCACCAATCCTGATCCGATAACCTTGGTTTGCGCGTCCGTGTAGCGCAAACTTACGACATGCCTGTTCTGACTCACACCAGCAAGCCAAATCACCCGTTGGATAGCGGATCACCGGCATCAGTTTTCTTTGTAAGTTAGTGATAACTAACATGCCACGGCGTCCTGGCTCCGTGATGGGTTCATGGGTAATCTCATCAATAATTTCTATAATGGTATCTTCGTCGAAAACCCTGTGCTCTCCCGGCTCACATTCTGGGTCAGCAAAGCCGATTAAGCCGCCGTCAACACTGGCACAACCAACTGAGCCAAAACGTGCCTGCGGGAAAACCTGACGCATTGCCGTTATCTGTCCTTCGAACAGGCTTTCTCCGCCATACAGAATGGTTTCTACCGTCGGTAATGTCTGGTCATTGTCTTTCAGATACTGTGCAAAGCGAATGAGCTGAACGGGCACTCCCGCCAGCACGTTGATATTGTGATGCTGAATGTTATGTGCCAGCAGTCCATCGTCAACCTTGCAAGTGAAAGGAAATTCCACGACAGGGAATGATGAGTTAGACAGAGCACCATGAATGAATAGCAAACTGGTGTAAAGGTCGCCGGCAAAAAATAGGTTGGCTACCCGATCACCCGGCGTCAATTGGCGGGTAATTGCTTTCCCAAATGAATGAATGAATGCTTTCCACTCTTGTTGACTGAAAACTGATAGTCGACCATCACTGGTTGAACCCCCCGTTTTAAACACATGTCCGTTTTCTAATGGAGCAGTAAGTACTGGCCAAGTCTGTAAATTATCTGAATGGGCCCAGTAACTACCGGGCGTGACCAGTGGCAAATCTTGCAGCGTCCAATTATCCGGGACGGATTCGTAAAGAGTCCGGTAATAAACAGAATACTCACGTACATGATTAAACAGATCAATTAATATCGTGCTTTTCATTATATTCATATTCGTTTCACCTAATCAGAATTTACGCAAGTCAATGAACAATGGGGCTTTTCCACTATTGGTATTCCGACGAAATTCTGTTGCCGGGGAAAATATAACTTCCAGATTCAGCATCCCTCCTTCAACCACTTCCTTTATTTTTACATTCTCTTTCAGACCTAATAAGTGCTCGCGAACTGCGACAACATCAGGGTTCTCAATGAAGAGCTGAATACCGTTGATCCCTTCATCGTTATGATCGATGAGCCATTGCACCGGGGCCTCCAGTTGTTCAGATAATTCAGTCAGATTGATAAAAATACTGCCGACCCGTAACAGGGAACCATGACGTCCAACAAGCCGGAAACGCGGTGTCAACTGACCACAAGCACAAGGTTCAGCGATCCAGTATCCGAGATCGCCCAAATCGTAGCGCTGAACAGATTGTGCCTCGCGGTGCCGGGAAGTGAATATCAGACGACCCGTTTCCCCCTCAGTTACTGGGTTATCATTATGAATATTAAGTATTTCTAACCACTGGTTATCAGCCATTAAATGGAAAATGCCGTCTTCACTGGCTGCACATCCATGGCCTAATGGACCTGCATCTACTGACCCGTAGACTGCGGAACGTATCAGGGTAATGCCGAACTCATTCAGGAAAGTCCTCTGGTTGACATTCAGGGGTTCTCCACCTAAAAACAGTTTGCGTACGCCACCGTATTCACGCAGTTTGTTGGTTTCACTCAGGAACAATCGGTGTATCGTACTTGGCATGCCGACCAGAGTATTAATGCGTTGCTGAACAATTAAACCAGCTATTTCACTGAAATCATCGTTAGTCGGGCCACCCATCGGATATTGAGTTACTCCTAGCTTATCCAGAATGGTGAAGAAGCTCATCATTCCACCGTACAGTTTTCCTCCATACAACAGGTTCATGACCCGATCTGTAGCAGGTTCAAGGCCACAGGAGAACAGCCCATCGGCTGCTGATTGCATTTGTTTGTGATAATCAGAGTAACTATAAGCGGCCAGCTTAGGTGCTCCACTACTGCCGCCACTGCGGAAAAACAGGCGGCCTTTTTCATTTGGCGTTAATGCCTGAAAATCTGCCTTATTTATGACAGGCAGGTTATCCAGACCGGGCGGGCGAGATGGTGGAATATCAAGGTGAGCGGAACCAGCCAAGATATCCGCAGGCAGGCTGACAGAAACCCGTTTGGCGAGGCGTGCCAGTGCATAAACGCCATCATGCGGCTCACCGCTATAACCGCCGTGCATCTGACCCACAGGGGCAATACGGTTAACTCCCGCAGCAAACAGGGTATGGCTCATTTCTGCAATATGTTCCTGACGGGCAACCAGAGCACAACTCTGAAGATGGTTACGCCAGGGATGCAGAATGGAACATAGCTGCTGACGAGGTGCCGGACGTAACTGCAATGTGCGGAACAGAGGAGACGCTGCCAGTTCCTGCTCGTGCCGCCAGATTACCCGCCATTCATCAGCTTGCCAGAGCTTGCCACGTACTTGGGTGAATGCGAAATCAAGGCGCTGAAAAGCTACCTGAGTTGTAATTTCAGCCGATTCCTGAACGTCAGTCTGTAATACCGGATATAATCCAGAACGACGTTCAAGAGCTGCTGCCATACGTTGTCCGATATCTTGCAACACTTCCGGATCATCACTATCGACCAGCAAACATTGTGGACTGGAACAGGCTTGTTGGTCATAACAACAAATATCATCTGCCAGTGCATCTAATTGGGCATTATTCACGGCATCAGGGCTCAGCCAGGCAAAACTGATGCGATGTCCCCAATCAATCCAGCGGCAACCTGCCGGCAATTGGGTACGAATGGCTGATAGTGCAGAATCTCCCCCCCAAGCGGAAACAGCGTCGGCCTGGCTCAGCAGTTCTCCCAATTGTGTAACAGGTAATGACAAAACCGCAATCCGGTCTGCCAGATTGCCGGAAATATCGTGAGCCAGAAATGCATCCAGAAGCTGTGTACTAAATCCGTTATCACTGCTGCTTGGCCGTAACCAGTTGATATTGCCGACTAACAAACTTTCCAGCACTGCCATAAAAGGAAGAAGTTGTGCATTGGAAGGTGTGATATGGACGACTAACCCCAGAGGTTTCCAGGCTTCGTAGTGATTCTGGTTATAATCGAATCTGCGCAGGGAAAAAGCATCCTGCCCCAGCTCTCGCTCCAATTTAGTTTGTAAGGCTTCACGTTGACAGAAGTCGATAAGTGCCTCACGCGTTTTAGCATCAAAAAGGAAATGATCATCTGTCTTGGCAAGATGATTGGCGAAGCGTTGGGCGCACTCAAGTACCTGTTCGGTACTATGAGGTTGTGCGAGCAATTCTGGTAAACGTGCCCGTAATTTTGCGATTTTTTGTTTTGCTAACTGTCCCTGTTCAACAGCAAGCTGATCATTAATTGTTTCAATGGAAGACATTTCAGGAACCCCTAATCAATTCAGAAGCGGCAATCGCACAACTACGACTTTTGCTCGTACCTGCACGGCCAAGCAGTTCAAACCAATCTGTATTCAGTTCACAACCACAACTATCACCGGGATGCAGTACAGCCAGATCACTCATGACAATGCTGTGAGCCGGGCTGGATGTGATGTAAGGTGAGATGAAATGTAGAAAACCGGGATCACCATAAGGTTGCCGTGATATGTTGGCTGTATGGCGTATATAAACCCGCGAATAGACTGGAACGTGAAAACGATGGTGAGAACATTCCATGTAAGGCACAGGATGTTCAACTGAACCGTAACCATCACGACAACGTATATCAGGAATACCCAGTTGTTCTACCAGGCGTTGATACAACTCCAGTTTAGGAATTGCTTTGTCAGCATGGGTCTTCCAGCCACCGCCGAGGGAGACTAGCGAATCTGGATGTAATTTCAGAGCGGATAATCCCATCTCTTCCATTCTTTGCAGGGTAAACCACAGGAAAGCAGGAAAGCCAAAAATACGCACGGGAAGCCCTTCTTCGGCGAATTCCTGAAGAGTTCTGATTGTCCCGAAAGGATCGAATTCATTGCTCTTACCGTTATGACGCAAAGCATAATAAGCCCGGTTTACAGGTGCATACTTACACAGAAACTGGTCGGTATAAGCTGTTCCTAACGTAATGGAGCCAGCAGGTTCATAGCTAAGCAACAGGTAGTTACACGGTTGATCGGGGGTATTCCAATCATAATAATTGAAAATGTGATCCACCATATCCTGAGCCGCTGTGATACTCCTGTTATCGTAGTGCATACGGCTTTTTTGCCCGGTTGTACCTGATGATGTCAATTCCAGCGCATCCTTTGTGCTATTGCTGACTATTAGGTTACGTTTAAAATAATTGGCAAATAGTGGTGGCAGGCTTGACCAGTCTTCCAGCGCCATGACAGCCTGTTTATCCAAGCCATTGTTTGCCAGCCACTGTTCATAACCCGGAGTATGTTCACAGTGGTATAACGTTAATTCACGCATAGCATCATTAAATAATGCATCATACTCGGCACAAACATGATAAGGGTGTGCTAAGGCACATAGTGCTTTAACATGGGTTAAATTTTGCATATTTAAGACTCATTCTTTTTGAACAAAACAATCTTGGGATTCACTTCCCAGTAAAAATTAATAATTTTTAATAGGTTTATTTCATTATCGAATATCAATAAATTATTCGATTTAATAATTAATCCCTGAGCCTTGTTTGCAGAATGATGTTATGTTGGAAGGTGCTGACAGCTGTTAAAATTATTCTAAAAACTATGTTAACTGGATATTTGACTAGGAAAATGTACAATTGCTAGTTTTATAGTTTGCTGTTAGTCCTAAGTTGTCGCGCATTATTCCAAACTGGAATATAATAATCAATCGATTTTTCTAATGTTTTTCGTGTATTGAAGGATAATATTATATCTTTATTTAATATGCCTATTTCATTAATTATTTTTTTTGTCTTATCTAAGAACTTAAATGAAATAATATGTTCTTTTTCTGGGTAAATATTAATTTAAATTTTGGTATTTATTCATAACCTAAATTAGCTATTAATATCCCCTTAATAATTATTTTTTACTCCAGTAGTTACCATTTTCTGGCATCATAAACGTGGTATTAATATATTTGGCAATAACTAAACATCGTCATAAAATACATAGGAATTCTCCTTGATATACTATTTATTTGGTATATTCATCGTCTTGCAAATTACAGTCAACAAAGACGAAATTTGAAAGACGACGGGTAAACCCAGTTAACTTTCAACGACCAGTCTTGTCAGGGCAACTTAGGTGTAAGAAGACATGGCTACAAATAGAGAGTTTCGTGATATGCTGCAACAGCAATTCATACTGAACAGTCCGTTAAATTAGCACTAAAAGATAACAATGAATATCCCATTACTGAAACAACCTCGAATCACACAGAGTGATGTATTTTGAACGCGGATACATCACCATAGGCAGCGTTCTATGGTAACAATCAATTTCTAAGATGAGATTTACCATGCAAAAAAAACATTGGTCAACATATCAACTTCTTCATGATGTTATAAAAAATCCGAATATACACATTAAAGGTACTCATAGCTATTACAGCGATTGTTGGGACAGTGGTTTTGAAGAATCTGTTGTCCGTTATTTGCAAGGCGATGAAGGTAGCCGACATTGGGTTTCCAAATGGGATATAGACAAGTTATACATTGGTGACTATGTGTGTATTGGTGCCGAAGTGGTTATTTTAATGGGAGGAAACCATACACATCGCTCTGACTGGTTTTGCCTTTATCCTTTTTTAGAATTTATCGATGAAGCCTATATTGGCAAAGGTGATACCTATATTCATGATGGCGTGTGGATAGGAATGCGGGCAATGATCATGCCAGGAGTCACAATTGGTGAAGGCGCTATCATTGCAGCAAATAGCGTTGTCACTTGTGATATTCCACCCTATAGCATTGTGGGAGGGAACCCTGCTAAACATATTAGATATCGTTTTGCTGAAGATGTTATTAATGAGCTTCTTGCTATGAACGTTTATGATTGGTCACCAGCCAAATTTGACGCTATGAAGCGCTTTTTATGTGCTTCAGATATTAATGCATTGAAAAAGGCGGTTACGTTATATGATACGTTGAACGCGTGACCTCAAATAATCGTATTATCTGGTTTAGACAGTTGCCAATTGGCAACTGTCTTTATGTTTTATAAGCTTTTACTGGAGTGAAACTTTATTGTCTCTGTACACATGATTAAAGCCTGCGCACAAGCCCATGCAGAACTCCATGCCCATTGGAAGTTATACCCGCCAAGCCAGCCGGTAACATCGACAACTTCACCAATAAAATACAATCCGTTGACTTTATGGGATTCCATTGTTTTCGATGACAGCTCATTGGTATCCACACCGCCAAGAGTAACTTCTGCTGTACGATATCCTTCTGTGCCATTTGGTTGTACTTGCCAACATTGCAGGGTAGCGATCAGCTCTTTTTTCTGTGTCAGGTTAAGTTGTTTCAGAGAGCGTTCCGGTAGTTGATCAAGAGACTGCAAACATTCCACCAGACGTTTGGGTAGCAATTTGGCAAGAGTATTTTTCAAACTTTGATTAGGATGGGATCCTCGCTCCTTATCAAGAAAGGTGTCCAAGTCTGTATCAGGAAGTAAGTTAATACTCACGTACTCACCGGGCTGCCAATAACTGGAGATCTGTAAAATCGCGGGGCCGGAAAGTCCGCGATGGGTAAACAGGATATTTTCTCTGAATACGGTGCCATCTTTTGCGGTGACAACCGAAGGAACCGCAACACCGGAAAGGGTTTGCAGTTGTTCCAGCAATGGCTTATGCAAGGTAAAAGGCACTAATGCCGCACGGGTAGGCAGGATATTAAGACCGAATTGTTCTGCGATGCGATAACCTAAAGGGGACGCTCCCAATCCGGGCATGGACAGTCCACCTGATGCCACAACAAGTGAGTGTGTACCTACTTTTTTCCCCGATGCGATAACCTCAAATCCCTGTAAATGTTTCTCGATTTGTGTCACTTCGCTGCGTAGCCGAATTGTCACCTGACCTGCTTCACACTCTTGCAAAAGCAGATCGACAATTTGTTGGGCTGAATCATCACAAAAAAGCTGTCCCAATGTTTTTTCGTGATAAGCAATCTTATGACGTTGAACCAAGTCAATAAAATCCCACTGTGTATAGCGAGCAAGTGCTGACTTACAAAAATGGGGATTGGCAGAAAGATAGGCAGCAGGTTCAGTATATATATTGGTGAAGTTACAGCGCCCGCCTCCGGACATCAAAATTTTGCGGCCTGCTTTTTTACCGTTATCCAGTACCAGAACGTTCAATCCTGCCTGTCCTGCTTGTGCGGCACAAAACAAGCCTGCCGCGCCGGCACCAATAATTACTACATCAAATTTTTCCATTCGTTTGTTGTCTCTATTTTACTGAATTATCTTGCTGAATGACTTTCTTGCCAGATCACTTGGCAGGAAATAAACTTCATTGTGGAGAGACTATCTGCAAAATGCAGAGAAAAATCAGCATTTGTTTGAACTTTTATCGTGACAAGTCATTTTTCATCAAAAAAATATCAAAGCATAGAAAGTATATAATATATTGATATTTATTATAAAAATGATTAATTCGCTGTCGGTTTCTTGTCATTAAATCAAAAAAAGGTCATATTTCTCTTTTCCCGCCAGCGTTTGTCACTGATAATGCGCCGCGTTCATGTCCTACTAACTGGCTTAACGTTTATGCTACATCTGTTTACTGGCCTGGATTTTTATACCGGCCTTATGTTAGTACTTGCTCTGTTGTTTGTGCTTTTCTATGAAGCCATCAATGGGTTTCATGATACCGCAAATGCAGTAGCAACTGTTATTTATACCCGCGCTATGCGTTCGCAATTTGCCGTTGTCATGGCAGGGGTTTTTAACTTTTTTGGTGTCCTCCTGGGTGGATTAAGTGTCGCTTACGCGATTGTGCATCTATTACCTACAGATCTTCTGTTGAATGTCAGCTCAAGCCATGGCTTGGCGATGGTTTTCTCCATGTTGCTGGCAGCAATTATCTGGAATCTGGGCACATGGTATTTCGGCATTCCTGCATCCAGCTCTCACACGTTGATTGGTTCCATTATCGGTATTGGCCTGACCAATGCGATAGTGACCAGCTCTTCTGTTGTTGAGGCGCTTAATATTCCGAAGATGATACAGATTTTCATGTCATTGATTCTGTCTCCTTTGGTTGGTTTGGTGATTGCAGGAGCGATGGTCTTTTTACTGCGCCGTTACTGGAGCGGGACTAAAAAGCGTCGTCGTATTCACATGACCCCGGCTGAACGTGAAAAACAGGATGGTAAACGTAAACCACCATTCTGGACACGGACTGCACTGATCCTTTCTGCTGTTGGTGTGAGTTTTTCTCATGGCGCAAATGATGGGCAGAAGGGTATCGGTCTGATCATGCTGGTCTTGATTGGTGTCGCGCCTGCTGGCTTTGTTGTCAATATGAACTCAACCAGCTATGACATTGCCCGCACCCATGATGCAGTTGTTCATTTACACCAGTATTATGAACAACATGCTCCTGCGCTTTCTCATGCGATTGAACTGACACCGGCTGTATCTGCGGTTGAAGACCAACTGGACATGACTTTCCACTGTGATAGCTCACGTGCGTTGGTGGTGCTGAATAACGCGGAAACGATGTTGGGAAGCATCCAGAACTTCAATCAGTTGACCCCAGATCAACGTAACAATATGCGTCGTATGCTGATGTGTATTGCTGATACTGCGGGAGCAGTAGCTAAACTGCCTGAAACCAGTATGGAAGATGCACGTTTCCTGCATAAGTTGCGTAAAGATCTGCTGAATACCGTTGAATATGCGCCAATGTGGATCATTATCGCTGTGGCTCTTGCCCTGTCTCTGGGGACAATGGTTGGCTGGAAACGGGTTGCTGTCACTATTGGTGAGAAAATCGGTAAAAAAGGCATGACATATGCCCAGGGAGTTTCAGCTCAGGTTACAGCAGCGGTGTCGATTGGGGTTGCCAGTTATACGGGAATGCCGGTATCGACAACGCAAGTTCTCTCTTCTGCGGTAGCAGGTACGATGCTGGTTGATGGGGGGGGTGTTCAAAGTAAGACTATCAAAAATATCATGCTGGCGTGGGTACTGACATTGCCTATTTCAATTGCTCTGTCAGGCTGTCTGTACTGGATTGCTCTGCAACTGATCTAATCGTTTTTAGGAAAAAGGGTTGAGTCACATTCAGTGGCTCAACCCTTTTTATTGCACTTTTCACATTCGTTTTCCTTTGCCATTGCTATCAAACTATCACTATCAGACAATGACGATCAGACACAGTAAAACAATCCCACATAACACACTCGTCAATATAAATTGTTTCCGCAGCCTTTCGCAGAAAAAGATAACATCAGTACTGTGATGGTTGAGATAGCTTTGCGAATTGATGTAGTGTACCAACCGAATATGTTTATCAAACTGACCATTAGCAGTAAAAAAGCCATTACCATCAATAGATTGGTATAGCATCGGATCTGCCTGGCGCAAAATAGATAATAATACGCGGAGCGAAGAGATGTAGCGTAATATATTGATAATACAGATAAAGCAAATTGCCCAAAAGAATGCAACCATACTGAACATATTTCCCCCTCCTTAGAGCGGCAATGAAATACCAGATTAAAAATTCATCTCAAAAGGTAGCAATATGAATAATCACTGTATTAAATTTTAGGAGGAAATAGAGTATTAGAAAAGTCAAACGACAGTGAAAAATGGATCCAGAACAGGGAATGTAATGCTGATAAGGTATTTAATATTACCGTAGTGTTGTAATAATATGTCTGTATTTTCAAATGGTTAAAAAAATAAAGTAACAAGTTGTGATCACAACAACACTCAAAAGAGACCTCAAGCAGTTATAGTATAAGCATAGAATCATGGCGTTTAATGCCGCCAATCCATTTGATGGAAGGAGTTCACTTATATGGCTTACAAACATATCCTTGTTGCAGTTGATCTATCTCCAGAAAGCAGGATTTTGGTGGATAAAGCGGTTTCATTGGCAAAACCATACAATGCCAAAGTCTCCTTGATCCATGTTGATGTCAACTACTCTGATCTTTATACCGGTCTAATTGACGTGAATCTTGGTGATATGCAAGAGCGTATTGCTGATGAAACTCGTAATTCTCTGAAAGAATTGTCTGCCAATTCAAGCTATGAAATTCAGGAAACGCTAAGTGGCAGCGGTGATTTAGGGCAAGTCCTTGTTGATGCTATCAAGCAATATGATATGGATTTAGTTGTGTGCGGTCATCATCAGGATTTTTGGAGCAAGCTAATGTCTTCCGCACGTCAGCTTATTAATACAGTTCATATTGATATGCTGATTGTTCCATTACGTGATGAAGATTAATCTTCGGTTAAAATTGGATTCTGTGAAATCGTCTGCTTGTGCAGGCGATTTTTTTGGCTTAAGAAAAGATGATGACTCTTTTAATGCCACTTTTTTGGAAATTGTCTGAATTATTTTTAACAAAACTTATAAAAATAGTTATTGAAATTCAATCATGAAACAGTGGTATATTCAGAAAGCAAACCGTAGTTACCTCACATTTTCGACAAAAAATAAAAAGGAAAATGGCAGGGGGAGCATCACATCTGAATGATATAAAGGAAGCTATAAATGAATGTTTCATCATCTTTAGTCTCATTTCTCGAATCAATACAGTGTCACAATCCACATCAACCAGAATATTTACAAGCGGTAAGAGAAGTGATGTCATCACTTTGGCCTTTTCTTGAAAGAAATCCGCAATATCGTGAGCAAGGTTTGCTGGAGCGTCTGGTTGAACCGGAAAGAGTCATTCAATTCCGCGTTAGCTGGGTTGATGATCAGGGAAGAGTTCAGGTAAATCGCGCATGGCGAGTACAGTTTAACTCTGCCATTGGGCCATTTAAAGGGGGGATGCGTTTTCATCCTTCCGTTAATCTCTCAATCCTTAAGTTTTTGGGTTTTGAGCAAACGTTGAAAAACGCGCTGACAACGTTGCCAATGGGAGGTGGAAAAGGAGGCTCTGATTTCGATCCGAAAGGAAAAAGTCAGGGTGAAATCATGCGGTTTTGTCAGGCATTGATGACAGAATTGTACCGCCATCTAGGGCCTGATACCGATGTACCTGCCGGTGATATTGGTGTTGGTGGCCGGGAGGTTGCCTTTATGGCGGGGATGATGAAGAAATTATCCAACAATACCGCTTGCGTTTTCACTGGTAAGGAACTTTCTTTTGGTGGCAGTTTAATCCGCCCTGAAGCAACAGGTTATGGCCTGGTTTATTTCACTCATGCCATGCTTAAACGTCATGGTATGGAGCTGGATGGGATGCGGGTGTCCGTTTCTGGAGCGGGAAATGTTGCTCAATATACTATTGAAAAATGTATGGAGCAGGGCGCTAAAGTGGTTACGGTATCTGATTCTGGCGGTACTGTGTTGGATGAGGAAGGTTTCACTCCAGAGAAGCTGGCTCATCTCGAAGAGATTAAAAATAAGCGTTATGGTCGTGTCGAAGATTATGCCAAAGAGCGTGGTTTGACTTTCCTTAAAGGGCAAAATCCGTGGTCGGTGCCTGTCGATATAGCTCTGCCTTGCGCTACCCAGAATGAACTGGATCTGGAAGATGCGAAATTACTGATTAAGAATGGTGTAAAAGCGGTTGCAGAAGGGGCAAATATGCCAGCAACTATTGCAGCGACGGATGTTTTCCTTGAGGCGGGCGTTTTGTTTGCACCGGGTAAAGCGGCCAATGCGGGAGGCGTAGCGACTTCTGGTCTGGAAATGGCGCAGAATGCAGCGCGCCTGAGCTGGAAAGCAGAGAAAGTGGACATCCGCTTACACCACATTATGCTCGATATTCATCAGGCCTGTGTAGAATATGGTGGAGAAAGCAAGCAAACCAACTACGTACAGGGAGCGAATATAGCTGGCTTTGTCAAAGTCGCTGATGCAATGCTGGCGCAGGGGGTATTGTAATCCAGTGAGCTTATCAGTGAACAATAGGTGATTTTTTGATGAATAAACCCCATGTTGCCATGGGGCTTAGAATCAAAAATACAATCAGAACAAAACAGTGCTGGAGATGTCAAATCTCGTAAAGGCTTTGTTTTTTAGATTATATATCCTATCCGCGACGGCAATCGTTTCTGGCCGATGGGCTACAAAAATGCGGGTAATAGACATTTGCTTTAAGGCTTCGTTTATCTTTCGTTCGTTAAAAACGTCTAGGTCGCTGGTAGCTTCATCAAGTAAGAGGATGCGCGGGCGTTTATAAAGCGCTCTTGCAAGAGATACGCGTTGTTTTTGTCCTCCTGAAAGAATACTTCCCATATCACCTATCATTGTTTCGTATTGCATCGGCATCGCCATAATCTCGTCGTGTATTGCTGCTGCTTTAGCACATTGATACATCCATTCAAGATCGGGCTGAGGGTCAAAGGAGGAAATATTATCCATCAAGGAAGCAGCAAAAAGTTTATCATCCTGCATTACAAATGCGGTGTGTCGACGATATTCGTCAATACCAATCTGCCGTAAGCTAGTACCATCAACTAATACATCCCCTGACTGAGGAATAGCTAAACCAGCTATTATTCTGAGAAGAGTTGATTTACCACAACCTGACGGGCCTATGATCGCTACGTTCTCGCCGGCATTAATCTCCATGTCGATGCCTTTAAAAATGAAGGGATCAGCTTCTCCGTAACGATAGGTGAGATTGTTAAGTGTTATCCGACCTGTTACGTTATTAAGAGATATCCGGTTTTTCGGATACCAGGCGCTTTCTGTTTTTGATGTTGCTATGTCTGTGAGACGATCCGAGTGTATTGATATAAGACGAAAGTTAAAGAGTGAATTTACCACCTTGATAAAACGGGTAAGGAACATATCAGAATAGAGCATAAAGGCAAATAGAATGCCTGTTGTTATTGCACTTTGCTCCATGAGATGACCACCAAAGAACAAAATTGTCGCCGATGAGAGTCCTGTAAGAAACCCGGATAAGGTTTGGTTTATGAGATCTATCTTAAATAAATGAGTCCGGGCATTAGCGGTATCAATCACCTTATTAATCCATGCAATACGACGATTTTCTGACAGAGCAAATACCTTGACACATGATACGTTTCGCACTGTCTCAAGGAAATGAGATGACTGCCGCGCCTCATTGGTAATTGCTTCAACTCTTGCACTCTTATATGTGTCATAGAATGCAAGTTTTACCCCAAGATAAATAGCAGCAATGAGCAGTGAAATCATGGCCAAGAGTGGGCTGTAACAGAACATCAGAGTAGCCAGCGTTAGCAGGATGAGTACATCAAGTAAAGACGTCAGCATTTCAGCAGTGAAAGCCTCCTTGATCTCATTGAGTGATGTCAGCCGGGAGACTATATCTCCCACATGACGTTTTTCAAAGAATGATAATGGCAGGCTGAGTAATCGGTTAAAAAAACCTATGCTCCACTGTATTCCCAGTGAGTAACGCATTGCCATTAGCGTCCAGGCCCGGATGATACTGAGGGCAGAGCGAAGGATAAGCAGAAAAATAACGCCAATAACAATCAGGTTTAACATCTCAAGGTCGCTGGAGCGTAACACTACATCAATAATAAATTGAGAACTTAGGGGGATTGAAAGAGCTAATCCTTCAATAAAGAGCGACAGCAGAATGATTTTTAACAGCGTGCTTCTAAGCCCGGACACCCCCCGGAACATATCTGTGATTGTGATGCTCTCACCCGTTTTCTCCTTTTTAAAATCAGACTGTGGCCACACTTCCAGAACTATCCCCGTGAATTTATTTGATAATTCTTTCAGAGAGATCACTCTTTTCCCTAAAGCAGGATCATGGATAACAGCATTTTTTATTGTGATTTTTTTTAATACCACAAAATGGTTAAAGGACCAGTGCAGGATGCATGGAAGCTTGACACTTCTGAGTTCTTCAAGCTCAAGGCGCATAGCTCTGGCATTCATATTTATTTTTCCTGCTACCGTGATGAGTTGCCTTAATGACATACCATTGCTCGATACGTCGAAAATCTTCCTCATACTGTAGACATCAGTCTCCCGGTTGTGCCAAGTCGCAATCATGGCTAGGCATGCTAATCCACATTCTGTGGTTTCTGTTTGCATGATTACAGGAAGTTTTTTGCCGAAAGACTCAAAAAAACCATTAATTTTGTGCTGCATTTTTTTATTGCATACTGTCGTTTGCTCGTTCATATACCCTCTTAACTGGCATAAAGAGCCACTCGTAAATTTTTCTAGCCCTTACATATATCTCTGTTTCTACTTTCATGCCCGGCAGAAGAAATATGCTTTTTTGCCTCGCTGTCATAACTGGTCGTACTATTATCCGAAAAAGCTCTTTACCTTTATTTTCATCGTTTGCCTGAGCGGATGGGGAAATATTTACTGGTGCTTCTGATATTGTTTCTATGATACCTGCAATCTTTCCATGCCATTGATATGGATATGCAGCCACTCGCATCTTTACCCGCTGCCCGTTAGCAATATCACCGAGAGAATCAGACGGAGAAAGCAGCTCAATTTTTGGCATTGCATTCCGGGGAATGAGTACAGCGATTTGTTGTCCTGCCTTTACCCTCTCACCTTTATGGACGGTTACGCTGGTTATCATTCCATCAAGTGGTGCAGTAATTAAATATTCTCTTTTTCTTTCTATCATCAGGATCTGTTGCTCTATGCCGGCAATTTCAGTTGCGATTGATTTCTTCGCGGAGTCTAATTCTCTGTCGATAGCAGATATTTTCTTTTTCAAATCCAGTAACTCTCCTTGCAGGGTAATTATCTTTACCCTTGCAGATGAGAGATTCACAGTAGCGGAATAATAATCTTTCTTCCTGTCTATAAATTCAGTGTCAAGTGCAAGACCTTTTTTCCTCAATTGTGCATATAAGCTAGATTTTTTTTCTAACCATTTCTTCTGCTCCTCCGATGTTTTTATAAGAATATTTAGGTTTTCTATTTCTTGTTCTTTATTTTTTATTTTTTCAATGAGATAAATTTTATTTTCATCAGCTTCTCTGGTAGTCATATTAATTTTTTTCAAAAGTACATTCTGTTGGTTTCTCAAACGTACCTCTATTTCAAAGTTGGTAGCACCAAGATGCGTTTCAATTTCATCACTCACAGAAAAAATGACTTCACCTTGCTTAATTAATTTTTTTTCTAAGGCTGCTGATTGAATAACTACACCATCGTTTTGCGCAATTAATGACACAGCGGGGGGATCATAAACTACAATGCCTGTGACATTGACTCTTTCGCTGTAAGAACCAAATGTAATTATTGATATAATGAAAACGAAAGTCAGCATACCTGTCAGAAGACAAATGGAGAGACTTGATGGAATGTTCAGATAAGATGTACCAAGCCATCCTTCTCGCTTATGTTGCAGAGCTTCGATACGATAGATTGAATTTTCATTCTTTTCGGTGCTCATCGGAAAGAAAAACCTTCTTATTTTTAAAATCGATGATTATTTTTTTGTTTCTAAGGAAGCTGTTTCCTATAAGGCCGTCAACTTTTCCCATATGTTGAAAATGCCCGTCAATAATGACAGCGCCAAAATGTTCTGGTTTCCCGGTTATTGATTTAATTGTAAGCGTTGTGGCTTCACATCCTTTGTTATTCATTTCTGGATGAGCCGTTAAACAGCTTATCGGTCTATAGGACTTAAGCCTCTCACGCCATATCATAGATACGGTAGCGCCTGTATCCAGGATCATGTGATATTTATGACCTGACTGCTCGGCATCAAAGACCATTCCATCAGCGGACATTTGGAAAGGAAGTTCTGTAAAACCTTTTGGCGTTTTTCGATTACCAGTAAGACTATCCGCTATAATTAATGAATTAGAGATATAGTCCAGTGTTATTTGTTTGTCTTTAAAAGCACCGAGACCCACAACAGGAGTATCTGGCAATTTTCCTTTGTGATAAACCAATAGTCCCCATTGCTTAAATGGAGTTACAATCACATTTTTAAATTTCATATTATTTACATCCAGAGAATTAACCAGATACTTTATATTTTCCTGAACTTTTCCGGTTAAATCGGTACTGTGATAAGTGTTTTCTTTTTTGAGTCCTTTTATTTTATTTATCTGATCTTCATAAAGGTAAAAATCCATAGAAGAGCCTGTATCAACCATTGCATATACTGGCTGACCGTCAATCATAAATGTTGTATAAGGAACAGAATATTTATCAAAGTTCAGTTTTAGTATTACAGGTTTTTCTATATTAGCAGGAGAATTCTCTGAAAAAGTAGCGATAATAAAAAATGAAAGTATTGCTAACCAATAATTAAATTTGATCATTGTTGGAGTTCACTATTCTTATTTTTGGATATTTTCTATTATTGTCTCTTCACTGATACCGGCCGCAATCAAGTGTGATGCAGCGCGACTGAGAAAAAGCCGCATGGATGGACAGAACACGGTTTTATTATGGAAACGATTTGTCTGAGAAAAACGATTTACCAGTCGGCCACCATGGCAGACTTTACTCCATATACAGCCGCAACAAGCGTCAGGTAGCTCGTCGCTCAGCGAAAGATATTCTCTGACATTAGATGATTCGAGTACGCTTGCGAGAGTTAACTCGCTGACATGACCAATGGAGTTGAATATCTTATCCGAAGTTGAGCGTAAGGTATCATCGATGCGAAGCAGGCCGTCGGAAGTTACCGTGAAAGCATAAGCAGATTCAACATTAGCGCTGATGCCAAGAACACGGCTAAACTGATTATTGAGCATCGTACCGAGGTATGTGTTAAAGATCCTGACAAAAATATTTGGCTGGCCGTCAGCAAACCAGGCATCAAGCGCCTCATTAAGGAATCGGCCAATGCCCTCCGCGTCAATACCATCAGTATGCTGATCATCGGGTATGAGGAAATCAAAACGCTGACATTTAAGTTCCTTTGAGAAGTGGTGATAAATTTCCTCTCCATTCGCTTTAGCATTAGCCACAGAAAGAATTCCTGGTTCTACCGGGATGCGCCCTTGTGCCCAGGCATTCTGGAGCATGCGTAAGCCCTTAACTGTTCCCTCGTAAGTACTTTTTCCTTTTTGGTCCAGCCGGTGTCGGTCATTGATGTGTTTTGGGCCATCTATAGATATGCTTGCGTGCACTTGGTGTTTCTCAAAAAGCGCAATCCATTCATCATCAATCAGAATGCCATTAGTCTGTAACGCCAAAACTAGCCGAGAACTGCCATAGTTTCCCTCGCGGAGAATCTCGCACATTCGGTTGAAACGTTCTTTTTTCATCATCAGTGGCTCACCACCGTGAAAATCTACCTGGATCACTTCAATCTCGTTTTCTATTACAGAGCGTTCAAAGAATCCTCTCAGCGCAGCTACATTATCAAGAGATATGATTGGAGTACTATCGGCAGCCAGCGTGTTCCCCATGTTGAATACATAGCAGTAAGTACAATTGATATTGCATCGTTCACTGATTTTTAGAATTATTTCAATATGCTTAATCTTCTCATTTTTTACTATTGCCATTGTCACACCCTCCATGAAGAAAAAAGGAGGGAGAAACTGCTCCCTCCCATTGCACTTATGCTCATTACAATGCCTTGCTCCAGTTTGCAAAGGCATTCACCCAACCACCTGAAACTGTATCTAGCAGATTGTCAACGAGCTCTTTGCTCTGTGTTTTATTTTTGTCTGAATTGGTTACCTGGGCTTTGTTTTCTGCGATTTCACGTTGTAATTTGCTCATGATATCTCCTTGTTTTTTTGAATTAGATGCCACGCTGAAACTCGCGATGGCCTTTGGAGTATAGAGATAATTACCTATACAAACTATAAACAAATTGACAGCAATTTACATACAGTTGAGTTACAAGCAGGTGGTTTATAATCTAATGAGAAGCGATTGGTGGTAATACAGTAAATTGATTTAATACATTGTAATTAAAATCAATTTTACCCAATCTTAATTGTTAGAATATGGCTGAGTTTGATGTTTTTGCCGTTATTATCACACGTTTCAACGGAAAGGCAGCCATTAGCTTTTCTGCTGTGGCTGCGTCTTTTTTCTTGGTCAGAACAACTAATTAGGTTATATGATCAACAAGGATAAATATCAAAACGGTGATTTTTGGTGGTAATCGCTGCGGATGCTTTAACCCCTGCTAATGGCTCTGCATAATCTGGTCGTTTCACCACAACACGGCGTTTTGCCAGTGCACGGGCTGGTGCTAATAGTGCATCGGCATCTTCATCTGCACCTACCAGCGACTGGAATACGCGCATCTCTTTTTTTACCAGTGCGCTTTTTTGTCGGTGTGGATACATTGGATCAAGATAAACCACATCAGGCTGTGGAGAGATATCCGTCAATGCGGTAATGCTTGAGGTGTGGATCAGTGTCATGCGCTCTTTCAGCCAGCCACCAATTTCTTCAACCTGATATCCACGTTGTAGCCCGTCCTCTAATAAAGCCGCGACGACAGGATGGCGTTCCAGCATTCTGACATGGCAGCCGATTGCCGCCAGCACAAAAGCATCACGCCCTAGCCCTGCCGTTGCATCAACCACTGTGGGTAAATAGTCTTTCTTGATACCAACGGCTTTGGCAACAGCTTCACCACGCCCGCCACCGAAGCGGCGACGATGCGCCATCGTACCAGCAACGAAATCGACATAAATCCCGCCTAGCTTGGGTTCGTCGCGCTTGCGCAGTTCCAGCCGTTCTGGAGTCAATACCAAAGCCATAGTGGAATCTTCATCGTGTATCAGACCCCAACGTTCAGCTAACTGAGATAAGGCGCTGTTATTAGCGCCTTGTTCGCAGATTAAACAAATCTTCACGCGAATTTCCACACAAATTATCCAGTGATACCGACGCTTTTCAGCATTGCATCCAGTTTGGGTTCGCGACCACGAAAGCGAACAAACAGCGTCATTGGGTCTTCTGAACCGCCACGGGACAGGATATTGTCAAGGAACGACTGACCGGTTGTACGATTGAAAATCCCTTCTTCAGAGAAACGGGAGTAAGCATCTGCTGCGAGCACATCAGCCCAGAGATAGCTGTAATAACCTGCTGCATAACCACCATTGAATATATGGCTGAAAGAGTTAGGAAAACGGTTCCACTCTGGTGACGGAACGACAGCGACCTGTTTCTTCACAGATTGTAAGGTTGGCAGGATTTGCGCCCCTTTTGCCGGATCATATTCAGAGTACAGACGGAAATCAAACAGACCAAACTCCAACTGACGCAGGAGAAACATTGCGGCCTGATAGTTTTTCGCTGCCAGCATGTTATCCAGCATCTCTTGTGGCAGAGGTTCTTTAGTCTCATAGTGACCGGAGATAAATGCCAGTGCTTCCGGCTCCCAACACCAGTTTTCCATAAACTGGCTTGGTTGCTCAACCGCATCCCACGGCACACCATTGATACCGGAAACATCCAGTGTTTCAATTTCGGTCAGCATATGGTGCAAGCCATGACCAAACTCATGGAACAGTGTTATCACTTCATCGTGAGTAAACAGAGCAGGTTTATCACCAATTGGTTTATTGAAATTACAGGTCAGGTAAGCAACAGGTTTCTGTATTTCACCGGCAGCGTGGCGCATCCTGCCAGCGCAGTCGTCCATCCATGCGCCGCCACGCTTATGCTCACGGGCGTAGAGATCCAGATAGAAACTGCCACGCAATGTCTGCTTTTCATCATACAGTTCAAAGAAGCGAACATCAGGGTGCCAGGTTTCGACATCGTGTCGCTCTTTAGCTGTGATGCCATAAATACGATGGACAACTTCAAACAATCCTTCAATTACCTGTTGTTCAGGGAAATAAGGACGCAGTTGTTCATCATCAATGGAGAAATGATGTTGTTTCTGTTTTTCGCTGTAGTACGTCAGATCCCATGCTTCCAGCTTATCAACACCAAAATGTGAACGGGCAAAGGCGGTCAGCTCTTCCAGTTCCTTTTTGCCTTGACCATGAGCACGATGAGCCAGATCATTTAGGAAATCCAGCACCTGCTGAGGTGTTTTAGCCATTTTGGTGGCAAGGGAGTGTTCGGCGTAGTTTTTGAAACCTAGCAATTGAGCGAGTTCATGACGTAATGCCAACATTTCCGCCATAATGGCATTATTGTCCCATTTTCCGGCATCAGGCCCTTGATCAGATGCGCGGGTAGTGTAGGCATAATACATTTCCTGACGCAGTTCGCGGTTATCAGCATAAGTCATGACAGGAAGATAGCTTGGCATATTCAGCGTCAACAGCCAGCCTTCCTGATCTTTGGCTTCTGCGGCGGCTTTGGCTGCTGTTTTGGCACTTTCAGGTAAACCAGCCAGATCATTTTCATCGGTAATGAGCTTCGTCCAGCCCATGGTGGCATCCAGCACATTATTGCCGAATTGGGAACCGAGCTCTGATAGACGGGCGGTGATTTCACCGTAGCGTTTTTGTTTCTCTTCTGGCAAGCCAATGCCTGTTAACTCAAAATCACGCAGCGTATCTGCAATAGATTTGCGCTGGGCCTGGGACAGAGATTCAAAAGAATGGCTTTCTTTGAGCGACTTATAAGCCTGATATAGTCCTTTATGTTGCCCAAGCCAAGTACTGAATTCGGAAAGTAGGGGCAGGCTTTGCTCATAGGCTTCGCGAAGCTCTGGGCTATTTTTGACGGCGTTCAGATGTCCGACAGGTGACCACATACGGGAAAGCTTGTCTGATGCTTCAGAAAGTGGTTGGCACAGGTTATCCCAGGTGAAAATTGAGTTCTCGGTTAAAATCTTCTCAACTACTTGACGGTAGTTCGCCAGCGTTTCTTTTACAGCAGGAACCACATGTTTAGGTTCAATCTCAGCGAACTTAGGCAATACTGAAGATATCAGTAACGGATTAATCATAATGAGAGCCTTTTTTGTCTGTGGGTATAAGCTGTGATCAGCTTGATATCCCATTATGGGTTATTGACGATAGATGGGGATAAGATAGCGTGAGTTCAATGCTGATATTGTATTGTGATGTGTGGCGATATGCGAATCATTAGGTTCTTTTTATGCCGGTGGGCAGTGATAATGAAATAAGGCCCTGTTATCAGCGCCTTATTCATGCAGTTTAACAAATTAACACAAATGATTATTCCGTGATGCCAAGTCTTTTCAGCAGTGCATCCAGTGATGGTTTACGGCCACGGAAGCGAATAAACAGCGTCATTGGATCCATCGAACCACCAAGAGTCAAATAATCATCAAGGAACGATTGACCGGTTGTGCGGTTGAAAATGCCCTCCTCAGAGAAGCGGGAGTAAGCGTCCGCCGCCAGCACATCTGCCCACATGTAGCTGTAGTAGCCTGCTGCATAGCCACCGCTAAAAATATGGCTGAACGAGTGCGGGAAGCGATCATCATCTTGTGTTGGAACCACAGAAACATGCTCTTCCACTGATTGAAGTATTGGCAGAATTTGTGCGCCTTTTGCCGGGTCATATTCAACGTGCAGGCGGAAATCAAACAGACCAAACTTCAACTGACGCAGTACGGACATAGCAGACTGAAAATTCTTCGCTGCTAGCATATTATCCAGCATTTCTTTCGGCAGAGGCTCTTTGGTTTCATAATGACCAGAGATAAATGCCAATGCCTCTGGCTCCCAACACCAGTTCTCCATAAACTGACTTGGACATTCCACAGCATCCCACGGTACACCGTTAGTGCCGGCAACATCCAGGGTTTCAACCAGGGTTAACATGGAGTGCAAACCGTGTCCGAATTCATGGAACAGCGTTTTCACTTCAGAGTGTGTGAACAGAGCGGGTTTATCACCTACAGGTCCATTGAAGTTGCAGTTAATAAAAACGACAGGTTTCTGCAACTCACCGGAAGCAAGGCGCATTCTGTCAACATAGCTGCTCTTCCATGCTCCGCCTCTTTTATTTTCGCGGGCATAGAGATCCAGATAACAGCTACCGCGTAATGTCTGCTTTTCATCATACAGGTCAAAGAAGCGGACATCAGGATGCCAGGTTTCTACATCATGGCGCTCTTTCGCGGTAATACCATAAATGCGGCGGACAACTTCAAATAGCCCATTGAGTGCGCGTTGTTCAGGGAAATAAGCACGTAGCTGTTCTTCATCAAAAGAGAAATCATGCTGTTTCTGTTTTTCGCTGTAGTACTTCACATCCCAGCCTTCCAGATCATCAATCCAATAGTGAGAGAAGGCAAAATCACAAAGTTCTTCCATCTCCCTTTCACCCTGACGATGGGCGCGGTTGACCAGATCGTTTAAGAAATCCAGAACTTCTTGTGGTGTCTTCGCCATTTTGGTAGCGAGAGAGTTTTCGGCATAGTTTTTAAAGCCTAATAGCAGAGCGCGTTCATGACGCAGAGCGAGAATTTCCTCCATAATCGAGGTATTGTCCCATTTGCAGGCATTTGGCCCTAGCTCAGAAGCACGAGTTATATAGGCAGTATATATTTCTTCACGCAGGTCACGGTCATCAGCATAGCTTATGACAGAATTATAAATGGGGGGATCCAGTGTCAGTAACCAGCCATCCAACCCTTTCGCTTTGGCGGCGGCTTTGGCCGCATTTTGGGCGCTTTCAGGTAAACCCGACAGATCGCATTCGTCAGTGATGAGCTTAGTCCACCCCATGGTGGCATCCAATACATTATTGCCAAACTGGGAACTCAGTTCAGATAAACGGGCTGTGATCTCACCGTAGCGTTTTTGTTTCTCTTCCGGCAAGGCAACACCGGACAATGTAAAATCAAGCAGCGTATCTTCAATGGCTTTGCGCTGCGATTGGGGTAGCTCCCTGAATGCCGGATTTTCTTTCAGTGATTTATACGCCTGATATAATCCTTTGTGTTGTCCCATCCAAGTATCGAACTCGGCAACCATGCGGAGGCACTGCTCATAAGCTACCCGGAATTCCGGGCTATTCTTGACGGCATTGAGGTGTTTGACTGGAGACCAGACACGTCCAAATTGATTTTTCGCTTCGGAGATTGGTTGGCACAAATTATCCCAGGTAAATGGGGAATTTTCGGTCAGTACTTTCTCAATCACCTGACGATAGTTGGCTAACCTTTCCTTTACAGCTGGTACAACATGTTCTGCTTTAATAGAAGCAAATTTGGGTAGTCCAGAAGATTCTAGTAATGGATTAGTCATAATTAGCGCCTTATTAGTATATTTGGGTATACCGATATCCCAAAGGGTTGGTGTTGAAAGACGGGAATAAGATAGCGTGAGTTCACTGCAAATACCGCCATTTTATGTGAACAATTACTCTCTTTTTATATCAGTGATCTGTGAAATGACTCGATAACATCAGTGATAGGTTCAATGTCAAATAATCCGTCATTCCGCACCTAATTCAGGAATAAACCGCTTTATATTGTGAGCCCAATAAACTCAACAGCTCATGGTGGTAAGATTATATTCCTGTCACCATTTTATGTTCTTGAAATTCAAAGGTGCTGATCCCTTCAAAAGCCAGAAATACCCACCGCGCGGCGGGCGCTTTATGAATTATTTAAAACGATCTCTTACAACGTTTTTGAAACATACCAACTGTTGAACTGTTGTCTTCATTTGGTAAAACCGTTTAAAAAGATGTCGTAACGTTAGTTGTAATACGGTCTGGAAGTTTTACGCCTGGCGGCGTCACTTGGTAATCGCTATGCTTTTACTCAAGTGACGCCGCTCATCTTTTCGCTCCCAATACCGTGACTCGAAGATAACGAAGATGCCAAATGTTTCAAATGGCATACCGTTATATCGACGCTGGTAAAGGTCGCGAAGCTCTCGACGTATTTACAAAAGACGCATTACATCAACCAACACGTTTGAAAGGGTTCATCTACTTTGATGAACTTTAGTTGAATGTTTCTTAATCGCTTTAGTGATCCCCGTTTTCAAAGAATAAACGGGTTTACCCAGAGTATTTACTGTCTGCCTTTTCAGGTCTGGCAGATGGTGTAGTCACCCAAAGGCGTTCCTCTCAGATTGCCAGGACATTGATTGGCTACCATAAGGTAGCGTTACAACGATAAAAATCTTACACTGGCAATTAATGGTCGTCAGTGCTTTAAAATCACCCCACAAAAAATGTCTTCTAAAGAATAAAAGCGTTTTTATATAAACTTAGAAATTATTTCTAATGGATATACTCGAGTATTTGACTACACTGTTATTACATAACATATCGGCACCGACTACCATATATATTTACTACCAATAACATTAATTTCATTTGAAGCACAAAAAATTACATATAAACTAAAAAATCGAAGTGCCAAACCATAAATTAAACTATTAAATGTATTTCATAATAATTTTTTCCTCACTTAAATCTCACGGTTGTTATATTTATTAACAACAAAAAATGGATATTTACCCTTTAAAAAATTATTAAAATCTAATTTTCAGGTGACAAAGGCAATGTTATAAATCCGAATCTTTATCCTTAAAATATAAACATTGCTCTTTACACATAGTTTACTATTAAAGTTTAAAAATTGGTTTATTAATGATGAT